>QNEY01000025.1 GCA_003645385.1 Gammaproteobacteria bacterium
GTCTGATAAACGTCTGGTTATGATTATGGATGTTGAAAAAGTATTAGCAGATGCTGGTGGCTTTTATGATGAGTCTGTATTTGATGGTATCAATAAATTAGATACTGAACAGCATCATACTATATTGTTCGCTGATGATTCTGCGATTGCCCGGAAACAAATTACTAGAGCTCTTGATCACCTAGGTGTAGAACATATTGGAGCAATTAATGGTGCTGAAGCCTGGAAACTACTTAATGAGATAGCTGATAAATGTGAGGAACGTGGGGAAGATATTACCAGTGAGATCCAGCTTGTTTTGACTGACGTTGAAATGCCTGAAATGGATGGTTATGTATTTACTCAGAAAATTAAGGCGGATCCTCGCCTGCAGCATTTGCCGGTAATTATGCATTCATCGCTAACTGCGATTGCTAATCAGAATATGGGTAAGAATGTAGGGGCAGATGCCTATGTCCCCAAGTTTCAACCACGGGAATTAGCTGCTACCTTACAAGAGTTTTTTGACAAGCAGAATACAAAAAAATAAGGTATTAAAAACTTTTATCAAAATTCAACATATTTAGGAACGGCCTAAAGTGATACGTCAATTCAGTCTACTAGACACTTTAATTATAGAAGCGGATAAAGCTATAAAAACAGTCTTTGGCAAGCCAGAAACAACAGACCGTCCAACTCCTGGATATGAGCTGCCTGAGGAGACATTAACCACCTCAGAACAAGCACTTTCAAATCATTTGATGCGTGTAAATCATGCTGGTGAAGTATCTGCTCAAGCTTTGTATCAAGGGCAAGCATTGACAGCCAAATTACCAGAAGTCAGACAGGCAATGGAGCAGGCAGCAATAGAAGAAAATGATCATTTATTGTGGTGCCAACAACGAGTTCATCATTTTGGTGGCCATACGAGTATTTTAAATCCGATATGGTATGCCGGTTCATTTGCAATTGGAGCAGTTGCAGGTAAGATCGGTGATAAATGGAGTCTGGGGTTTGTTGCAGAAACAGAAAAACAAGTTGTGCAGCATCTTGAGGAACATTTAGAACAAATTAGTCTAAGTGACAAAAAAAGTAGGGCAATTCTTGAACAGATGAAAACTGATGAACTGCATCATGGCACTGTGGCTCTAGAAGCTGGTGGTGCAAAATTACCTCAACCAGTTACCTTAGTAATGGGATTGATGTCGAAGGTAATGACAAAAACTAGTTATTGGTTGTAGCAGAAATTTGTTGCCAGCTTTCATGAGCCTCTGAGAATTCAATTGAAACGTGAAATAAATCAGCATCTTTTTTATCGAATCTACAACGAACAACTTTTCCTGCAGCGACTAAGGGTAATAAATTGACTGCAATAGGTTCTAACACAACCTCAATCTTATCCCCCAATTTAGGACCAAAATCTGTAGTCATATAAAGACCTTTTACACTTAGATTCTGGCTGGTACCATGATGAGGATTATCATCATTATCATTAATCGTATAGGTGACAGGTGTTTCAATGCTTCTTCGAATAAAGGCACGTTTTTCATCAGACATTTGCTAAGCACCTCATCTCTAACTGACTTGCTCTAACTCGATAGAGACGTGAAATATATTTTTCTTGTTATCATCAGGGTCACATCGCGTAACATTTCCTTGTGCGACAAATGGAAGTAAGCGGTCGCCGCTAGGATTCATTACAATTTCAATTATATCGCCTAAATTGGGTGCAAAGTCTGTTGTCATATAGAGACCAGTCGCACTAAGATTTTGGCTATAGCCGTGATGGGATACATCTTCATGGTTTTTAATAGTATACGTGACTTGCGTTTCGACACGCATACGCACAAAACCTCGTTTTTCTTGGTAATCATTGTCGGTCATTTATTCATCACACTCGTATTGATTTTGAAAACTAATGTTGCCTATTACTTTTGTGTATCCTAAGCTAAAAGTACCTTATTCGGCTAGAGAAAACTATGGCTAACATCACACAAATCCCTAAAGAAAGTTTGTACCGATATTGTGATCAAGATCTGTTCACTTTTTCATCAACTGCAGATCTCGAAAGTTTGCCTTCAATTATTGGTCAATCACGTGCTCAGGATGCAATTGATTTTGGGATTAACATCAGTGGTGAAGGCTATAATCTGTTTGTAATGGGACCAGCTGGATCTGGTAAATACACATTGGTTAAAGATTTTCTTGATGAGCAAGTCAAGCTGAGATCAGATGGATCTGATTGGGGATATTTACATAATTTCTCTGATCCACAAACACCATGGTTTGTGTCTTTGCCAGCTGGGCAGGGTCGGCAGTTAAGGCATGATATTGAGAAAGTTGTACACCATCTAATAGAAGATCTACCCAGAGCATTTGATGATGAATATTACCGTGGTCGAATGCGGGCAATTGATGAATCCTCACGTAAACATCGCGTGAGGTTGTTTGGTACTTTGCAGGCTGAAGCTGATAGAAAAGGCATACTCCTACTGAGAATACAGGATGGTAGTTATGCTTTTGCCGCCAAACGTGACGGTGAGCCAATGACGTCGGATGAGTTTGAGCAGTTGCCATTGGATCAACAGGAAAAAACTGAAGATCTAATCGCGAGCTTGCATGAAGAACTACAGAACTCTCTATTGGAGTTACGAGAGTGGGAACGAGACAATCAGGAAAAAGTTTCTGCCTTAAATTATGAAGTAGCAAAGGAAGTTATTAGTAGGCAAATTAATAAGCTCAAACATGCATATCCAAAATCATTACGCTTACAAAACTATTTTGATGCTATGCAGAAGGATATGTGCGACAACGTTGATACCTTTCTTAAGCCGGAGGACAGCAACGAGGAATCCTTAGCAGGTGTTGATAGCGCTTTATTTCGTCATTATCAGATTAATTTAATTGTTGATAATACTGATCTGCACGGTGCACCAGTAGTTTACGAAAATTTACCAACACACCAAAGCCTGTTGGGTTGTGTAGAAAATATGGCGATGATGGGTGCTTTGGTCACTGATTTCAGTTTGATTAAAGCCGGTGCCGTACATCGGGCGAATGGTGGCTATCTAATTTTGGATGTCGATCAGTTATTGATGCAGCCATTTGCATGGGAAGGTTTAAAGAGGGCGTTACAGGCCAAAGAAATACGTTTTGACACATTAGAGCGTATGTATAGTCTGGTAGCAACAGTTTCTCTTGAGCCTGAACCTATACCACTTGATTTGAAAGTTATTTTATTAGGTGATCGTCATTTGTATTATCAACTATACGAATTAGATCCGGAATTTGCTGAATTATTTAAGGTTGTAGCTGATTTTGAAGAAGAAATAACGCGGAATCATGATAATCATATGTTGTATGCAAGATTACTTGCCACAACGGTTCAACAAGAAGGGTTATTACATCTTGACCGAGATGCAGTGTCTTGTGTTATTGAACATGGTGCTCGTGCTGTAGAGGATGCGTACAGGCTTTCCCTTCATCAAGGAGATATGACTGACTTGCTAAGAGAATCAAGCTATTGGGCGCGCAAGAAAGGTGAAAACGTGGTATCACGACAGCATGTTCAGCTAGCACTAAAAAGCCGAACTGAACGTGTCGATCGAATTCGTACCCAACTATATAACCATATAGAGTCAAGTATTACATGCATTGCTGTTACCGATGAACGAGTAGGCCAGATTAATGCACTTTCTGTAATGAGTGTAGGTGGCTTTAGTTTTGCCCAGCCGTCACGGTTAACTGCAAACTGTCGTTATGGTGATGGTGACATTATTGATATTGAACGTGAAGCTGATTTGGGGGGGGATATTCATTCTAAAGGTGTGATGATTATGAGTGGTTATCTAGGATCGACCTATGCTAAAGATAAACCATTATCGATGTCAGCAAGCTTAGTATTTGAGCAAAGTTATGGTGAGGTTGATGGTGATAGTGCTAGTTTGGCAGAGTTATGCGTGTTGTTATCAGCGATTGCTGAAGTACCATTAAAGCAGTCATTAGCCATTACGGGGTCAATGAATCAGCATGGTGCTGTACAAGCCATTGGTGGCGTGAATGAGAAGATTGAAGGTTTTTTTGATGTTTGCAAAAGGATTGATTTTACCGGTAAACAAGGCGTCATAATTCCTCAGTCTAATATCCAGCATCTGATGCTAAATCAGGATGTGATCGATGCTGTTGCAGCTGGAGACTTTCAAATTCATGCTGTGGAAACGGTTGATCAGGCATTGTTTTTGTTGACAGATATTGATATTGGAGTGTGTGATTCACAGGGACAATACCCTGATGGAAGTTTCAATGCATTGGTCTCACAACGGATTCAACACTGGGCAGATATACACAAACAGGAAAAAGAAGTTCATACTGAACAAGCTGAAACTCAATAATTAATTGTAGTATTTACAAATACGGCCGATAAAAAGTATTAATAAGTACTGTAAAAGGTGGTGGAGAAATGAAACAAAAATCATTGTTAATATTAGTTTTAACCGTTGTTCTCTTTGGAAATAGTACATTTGCTATAGCCTTGACTTTGCCTCCGGTACCTACAGAGCCAATCTATTTTGAGCCTCCAGTTGTTGAGTCTACCGATGATGTAAGACAGATGAGCTGTGTAGCTTTGGATAACAATATTCGATATTTACATCCATATCGATATACCTATAAACCAGGCTTTCATGAAGATGATGCTAATAAATTGGCAACTGCCTTGATAACATTTGATGATGTTCTAGGAGGCTGGCTTGGTTTAGGCTATTTAGGTTATTCATCATTGGTGGAAGAAAAAGAACAACGCCGTATGTTACAGGTAGAACAACAAATTGCCATGTTGCAACAAGTTAAGGCAGAAAAACACTGTTTCGAGTAAGCGCTACATTTGAGTATTATTTCTCTTAAATAAGTCACTATTTGGCTTGTGGTTTTATCGCTATCTCATGTACTATCAAGATAACAATTTAGCCGAGAGGTGTAGTGATTATGAGTACAACAATAGATATAAAAACCAAGTGGTATGAAGCCAACTTGAAAACGGCACGAGAGAGTAGGGAAAAATGGTATCAGGCAAATGAAAGGCCTGCTAAGCCTACTGATAATCATTGGTATGAAGCCAATAAAAAACCTACTGTTTCATCAGGATCACCATGGTATAAAGCCAATATTCAACAACATTTAGATACTAAGAAGCACTGGTATGAAGCCAATTTAAAAGCAGCAGTCGTTTCAGTCAGAGCGACGCGAGCTAAATGGTATGAAGCGAATCAACAACAAACAGAACATATGGGTATGCCATGGTATGAAGCCAATATTCATGTTGATCCCCATGCCGACATTAAGAAGAAGTGGTATGAAGCCAATTTGGAAGCAGCACGTGCAAGCCAAGCCAAGTGGTACCAAGCAAACTTGGACGTTAAGCCTACCGAGAAACATTGGTATGAATTCAGTGATGAAAGATACAGTGATACTAAGAAGCATTGGTATGAAACCAATCTTGAAGCTGCGCGAAAAAGCCGAAATAGCATTAAATGGTATGAAGCGAATATTACTGTTGATCCCCATGCTGCTACCAAGAAAAAATGGTATGAAGCAAACATTCAATTGATTCGAATTAAAAATAATAAGAAGAAATGGTTTGAGGCCAATACTGAGACGGCACGTGAGGGGCAAAAACATTGGTATGAGGTCAGTAAAGAACCTACTGTTTCATCGGGAACCCCATGGTATGAAGCCAATGTTCAACAACACCTAGATACCAAGAAGCGCTGGTATGAAGCAAATTTAAAAGCAGCAGTTGTTTCAATCAGAGCGACGCGGGCTAAGTGGTATGAAGCTAATATGCATACTTCTCCCCATGCAGATACCAAAAAGAAATGGTACAAAGCAAATTTGGAAGCTGCACGAAAGAGTCAAAATAACATTAAATGGTATGAGGCGAATATTGCTGTTGATCCCCATGCTGCCACCAAGAAAAAATGGTATGAAGCTAACATTGAGTTGGTCCGTACTAAAGCTATCAAGAAGAAATGGTTTGAAGCCAATGCTGAGGCAGCACGTGAGGGGCAAAATAATTGGAATGAGGCGGACGATAATTAATAGTTGTAATTTAAAGTAAATAATGGAAATTAGTTGCTTCACGGTAGGAGCATTTCAAGTCAACACTTATTTGCTTAAAGACGAAGCAACTGGTGCATGTGCAATTGTTGATACTGGTGAGAGCGATGCTTTGCTTCAGCAATTGCAGGTATTTCAGCCAAGGCCGGATATTCAGATGATTTTACTCACGCATGGTCACCTCGATCATGCTGGTTCATTAGTGCCATTACAGCAAGCTTTTGATGTGCCAACTTATTTGCCAAGATTGGAGCAAGCGTTATTTGAAACCTTACCTAAGCAAGGAGACTGGTTCGGTGCACCACATATGAATCGACCTTGCGGACGAATAGACTATTGGCTTAATGATGGTGACATGATTGAGCTTGGTCAAACACAATTACACTTTATTTCAACCCCAGGTCATACTCCTGGTCAGGGTTGTTATTATGATGAAAATGATATTTTTGTGGGTGACACACTGTTTTCTGGCAGTGTAGGTAGAACAGACTTACCAATGGGCGATAATGTATTGATGCAACAGAGTTTAGCTAAACTTATTGAGTTGCCTGGTCATTTACGAGTTCATAGTGGTCATGGTCCAGTGACAACATTGGCACAAGAATTAGCAACTAATCCTTTTTTAGAGTTTTTGAGATAAATAGGTTTTTATGGCGAGTAAAGAAAAGTTAATAGATGGTTTCCAGCGTTTTAAACAACACTATTTTGGGAATGATGGCCGTCTATATGCAAGTTTAAAAAATGGGCAGCCAGCAAAAACACTGATGGTTGCATGTTGTGATTCTCGTGTCGATCCAGCTATTTTGACAGACTGTGATCCTGGTGATCTATTTACTATACGGAATGTGGCTAATCTTGTGCCACCATGTGAACATGACAATAGTCATCATGGTACTAGTGCGGCTTTGGAATTTGCAGTTAACAATTTGGAAGTTGAGAATATTATTATTATGGGTCATGGCAACTGCGGGGGTATCAAGGCATTATGGGAAGGGGTTGATAATTCGCAGACTCAATTTATCCATTCATGGGTTTCGATGGCCCAACCAGCAAAAGATTGGGTTAAACACACCTTGTCAACTGCCTCTGAGGAAGAGCAAATAAAAGCTTGTGAACAGAGGGCTGTATTGGAGTCATTAGCTAATCTAATGACTTTTTCCTGGATTCGTCAACGGGTGGAGCAGGGAACACTCAGTTTGTATGGCTGGTATTTTGATATCGCGGCTGGTGAATTATTGTGTTTCAACCATACAACGGGAGCATTTGAAATCGTTGTCGATTAAAATGAAATTCCCAAAGATTTAGATAATAGATTTGTTGAAATATAGCACTTTGTGCTTATTCTAAACCAGGTTCAGGTTCAGGTTCAGGTTCAGGTTCAGGTTCAGGTTCAGGTACTGTTTTAGTTTTGCCACTGGTCGAAGTGATTTCTTTTTCAACGTTGATGATTTCCTGTTGTTCATCATCTAGACCAATAGTATTTTTCAGACCCCCAAATAATCCAGTTTTTTGCTCAGATAACGGTACCACAACGTTTTTCTCATTACGTTCAACCTTAGGCAAGTCTTCACGGGCAACAATACGGGTATCACCGTCAATATGCGTTAATGCATCTTCCTCAAAAAATAGTGTGATTCTACGCTGTTCACGCTCACCATTACCGGGATGAAAAGTATATATGTAATCCCAGCGATCTGGGTGAAATGTATCAATGAGCAAGGGTGTTCCCATCACATAAGAAACCTGACTCTTAGTCATACCAGGTTTAAGCTGGTTGATCATTTGTTGGGTAACGTCATTCCCTTGTTGAATATCAATACGATAAACACCTGGGATTTTATCTTTACTACAGCCACCAATAAGTAGCATCATGATCGAAAAGGTGTAAATGAGAAGGATTTTCATTTATATTTAAGTTCTAAATTAATTTATCAGAGAGAAATGATACGCTAATCATTCAGTTTCGACGAGGCATCAATAATAATGGAAAGTCAGGATTTAAGAAAAGCAGGTCTAAAAGTTACTCTACCAAGATTGAAAGTACTGGAAATTTTGGAAACAGCTGACCATCGACATTTGAGTGCAGAAGATGTTTATAAGGCTATGCTGGAAATGGGGGAAGAGATTGGTTTAGCGACTGTATACCGTGTTTTAACACAGTTTGAAGGAGCTGGATTAGTATCTCGTTTGAGTATCGAAGGAGGGCACGCGGTATTCGAACTGGAAGACGGCTCACACCATGACCATTTACTATGTGTGCGCTGTCATCGAATTGAAGAATTTGTTGATGAGGTGATTGAGCAACGACAACAGGTAATTGCCGCAGAAAAAGGTTTCGAAATGACCGATCATAGTTTATATATCTATGGTGTGTGCAAACACTGCCAGAAGGAAAAATAGCACTTTTTTAGCTTAAGAATTAAGATTGGGATTGGCTAAGCATTTCTTCAGCATGAAGGCGTGTTTTTTCAGTAAGTGTTACTCCACCAAGCATACGAGCAATCTCTTCAACGCGTTGTTTTTTATTGAGAGTAGTAATTTCAATATGAGTACTATTGTCTAGGTTCTTTTTACTGACTTGTAGCTGCTGATGTGCCTGCGCAGCTACTTGTGGTAGGTGAGTGATACAAATAACTTGTTGACTGATTGCAAGTTTACGAAGATGATTGCCAACAATTTCTGCAATTCCACCGCCAATTCCGACATCAACTTCATCGAACACTAATGTTGGCACACTACGGCTACCAGCAGTAACAACTTGTATTGCAAGACTAATACGGGCAAGTTCACCGCCAGATGCGACTTTTCCTAGTTCGCCTGCTGCTTGGCCGGGATTAGTTTTCACTAAAATCTGTACCTGATCTGCACCTGTTTCATTAAAATGATTGTTTGCCATAGGTGAAACAATGATCTCAATCTGACCGGTAGGAATAGCAAGTTGCTGGATTGATTGGGTTATTTGTTCAGCGAGAGGCGTGGCAGTTAGTTGGCGCTGCTCAGTGATTTGTTGACACAAAGTAAGGCAAATTTGCTGCTGCTGATTTAGTTGTTGTTGTAATTGTTCCGTATGTGTTTCGATATTGGCTAGTGCATTGAGCTCCTGTTGCAACTGCTCAAAATGAGCCGGCAACTGTTCAATCTCAATATGATGTTTACGGGCCTGAGTATGTAAGACGCCAAGCTCGGTTTCGACTTGTTGTAAACGCTGTGGGTCGACATCAGTACTGTCCAGATAATGACGAAGATCACTCGCAGCCTCATCAAGCTGGATAACCGTCGAGTTAAGTACTTCGATCAGGTTATTAAAACGTGGTTCAACTTCCTGATGTTGTTCCAACTCACCAAGTACATGGCTGATAGTTGTGTATGCTGCACCTTGCTCCTGGTCAGCTAATTGATGCAGTGCTGATTCAGCTGTGGCGATAAGTTGTGACGCATGTGCCAGTTGGTGCTGTTCTTGTACTAATTGTTGCAGATACTCTTCACTAAGATTAAGCGGTGCCAGTTCATTAACCTGATATTGTAATAGTTCGCGCCTTGCCGCTTGATCTTGTGCTGTTTGTTCAAGTTGGTTGAGCTGTTGTTGTAGTGACTGCCACTGTTGATAGTGATCTGTCAATTCAGTAAGTAGGGGCTGCGTTTTAGCAACAGTATCTAATAATTGACGTTGAGTTTCACTGCGTACCAGAGATTGATGTTCATGTTGGCCATGAATATCAATGGTACGTTCACTGATGGCGCGCAATTGTGAAAGAGGCACTGCTCTGCCATTGATATAGGCACGTGAGCGGCCTTCTTTGGTGATTGTTCTGCGGAGATGACACTGATTATCATCATCAAGCTCTTGTTCAACTAACCATTGTTGGAGAACAGGATTATTCTGGCTGTCAAAGCTGGCAGCTATTTCAGCACGCTCAGAACCTTGTCTAATCATGTTGGAATCAGCACGATCACCCAATACTAAGCTCATGGCATCGACTAACATCGATTTGCCGGCACCAGTTTCACCTGTTAGTGAAGTCATGCCTTTTTCAAACGTTATGGTGATGTCATCAACAACAGCAAGATCACGAATACTCAGATTGGTTAGCATGTGAGTTTTCTACCCCACTCAAGCTTGGCTCGCAAGATTGAATAGTGGTCATGATCTTCTAGGTGAAGTAGCTTTATAGTACTTGGATGCCGTTCTATACGAATGGTATCGCCGGGCTCTAAAATATGACCAGGTCTGCCATCACAGGTTGCCATAGCAGTACTGGTATTATTTTCACTCAGGGTAATATCAATAATACTATTGGCCGCGATAACAAGTGGTCTGTTACTCAGTGTGTGAGGGCAAACTGATGCTAGTACTAAAGCATCTAAATCAACATCTAGAATCGGACCACCAGCAGACATTGCATAAGCTGTAGAACCAGTTGGTGTTGCAATGACGATACCGTCAGCACGTTGGCTATTTAGAAACTTACCATTAATGTAGGTTTCAAATTCGATCATATGCAGACTTTGATGTGCATGGATCACCACATCGTTCATAGCTGTACCAGTAAGAGTGTCAGATTGATTAATGGTCGCTTGCATTAAAAATCGTGTGTCTTCACGATAGTCGCCATCTAAAATTTCTGACAGTTGTTGTTCTAATTTAGCTAAAGTGACATCGGCCAAAAAACCTAAACGGCCCACATTTATACCCACTAAAGGTAAATTTGTTCCTGATAAAGCACGTGAAGCAGATAACAAGGTGCCATCACCACCGATAGCAATGGCTAGATCACAGTTGTGGGCAAAATCATTGATTGAAATAACATCCAGCTCAGGCAAAAAACCAAGTGGCTCATTAATGAAGGTATTCAGTGCTCTTGATTGTAAAAAATAAGTTACCCGTACGATCGCACTTTCCATAATAGGATCGTCTTTACGAATAAAGAGGCCAATGCGTTTAAAAGTTGAATTCATTTTAAATTTAGAACCTGTTGATATCTGTGATGTTAGATAAGATTGCCATGATTTTAAGTCCAATCCTAGAGCTAGGATAATTCTATCTCAATAGTTCTAACTTCACAGCCATAAGATGGTAAAATGATCCAATTTTAACTTAACTTATCAAATAAGGATCCACAATGGCGATTGAACGTACAATTTCTATCATTAAACCAGATGCAGTTGCAAAAAATGTTATTGGTGACATTTATTCACGTTTTGAAAAAGCAGGGCTGAGTATCGTTGCTGCACGCATGATTCACTTATCACAAGAACAGGCTGAAGGTTTTTATGCTGAGCATAAAGAACGCCCTTTCTTTAAGGATCTTGTTAGTTTCATGACTTCTGGTCCAGTGATGGTTCAAGTTTTAGAAGGCGAAGGTGCGGTATTGAAAAATCGCGATTTAATGGGTGCAACAAATCCTGCTGATGCTGATGCTGGTACTATCCGTGCTGACTTTGCGCAAAGCATTGATGAAAATGCAGTCCATGGTTCTGACTCAACAGACAGTGCGGCACGTGAAATTGCCTACTTCTTCACTGAAGATCAACTTTGCGCTCGCACTAGATAAAAACGAATAGCACTATGGCACGCACTAATCTACTTGGATTAGACCATAAAGGTTTGGAAAGATTTTTCGATGAAATTGGCGAAAAATCTTTCCGTGCGCGTCAATTGTTGCAATGGATTCACCAGTACCGAGTAGTAGATTTTTCTGAGATGACAAATCTGAGCAAAGTCTTGCGACAAAAGTTAGTTGAATCAGCAGAGATAAAACCGCCCGAAGTATTAGAAGAACATATTTCCAAAGATGGAACCCGAAAATGGATAATTCGATTGTCTTGTGGAAATTCGATCGAAACAGTTTATATTCCTGAAGGTTCACGTGGCAC
>QNEY01000026.1 GCA_003645385.1 Gammaproteobacteria bacterium
ACATTATCCATACTGCTAGTGTGCCTGGCACATCGATTGCAGAATCGTTACGAATTGGCGGTCAGATTGAAAAACGAGTGAGTGAAATACCGGGTGTCAGGTCAACTTCACAATGGGCCGGGCGTGCTGAGCGTGGTGCAGATACCTTTGGTACTCATTACAGTGAATATGAGATTGATTTGGACCCAATGGAGGGAGCAGAGCAGCAGGAAATTTTGGATGAAATTCGCGAGGTATTGGAAGCCTTCCCTGGAATAAACTCTGAGGTTAATACTTTTTTAACTGAGCGAATTGATGAAACTATCTCAGGTTATACCTCACCAGTAGTGGTCAATATCTATGGCAAAGAACTTGTTGCCCTCGATCAAAAGGCACAACAAGTTGCGGCAGTGATGCGAGAAATTGATGGTGCAACTGATGTGCAATTACGTGCACCGCCGGGTGAACCTCAACTGGAGGTTCGGTTACTACTGGATGAATTGGCTTATTGGGGTCTAAAACCGATCGATGTGATGCGTACTGTGCAAACAGGATTTGGAGGTGCAGTCGTCGGACAAGTGCAAGAGGGAAATCGTGTGTTTGACGTGGTAGTCGTGTTACCTATGCAGCAACGCCAGCAACCTGATGATGTAAGAAACTTGCCGATTCAAACACCATCCGGTGTGATGTTACGCTTGCAGGATGTGGCAAGTATTCAGCAGGTATCTGGTCGCTATATGATTTTACATGCCGGTGCACAACGTTTGCAGACTGTAACTTGTAATGTTTCAGGGCGTGATTTGGTTTCATTTTTTGCTGAACTGAAACAGCGTGTACATGATGAAGTTGAATTATCGGCCGATATTTATCCTGAGTTTACCGGTGCTGCGGTTGCACAAGCACAATCTCGTGAGGATTTGATTGTTCATTCGACTTTGGCAGGTGTGGCAGTGCTGCTGCTGCTTTATGTCGCCTTACAAAGCTTACGTAATATGTCTCTGGTATTGCTTAACTTACCTTTTTCACTAGTGGGAGGTGTGATCGCAGTATTATTTACTAATGGTGTGCTGTCGATAGGTTCATTAGTTGGATTTATTACCTTGTTTGGTATCACATTGCGTAATTCAATTATGCTGGTATCGCATTTCCATTATCTGGTAGTAGAAGAGGGCAAACCCTGGAATGCTGAAACAGCTATTCGTGGTGCCCAAGAACGTTTGCCATCGATATTAATTACCGCCTTGGTAACGGCATTAGCGATGCTACCGATTGCGATGAATTCGGATAGCCCCGGTCGAGAAGTGATGGGACCAATGGCCAGTATTATTATTGGTGGGTTGATTTCTTCAACAATACTCAATTTACTGGTATTGCCTAGTGTTATGTTGCGCTATGGACATTTCAAAAAATAAACGCACTGAGCAGTTACTTTAATTGTTAAGCCGAGCTTAGTAATTGTTAACTTTTCTTAGCCACAATAAATGCAGCAATGATAATTAGTCCTACGATAGCGAGAAACAACAAGTCGAGCATGATCAATCGCCGATTGCAAAGGATTCAACTCCTTGATTACGTTTATCGGAGAAAAACTGATAAATTTGCTTAAGTTCCTCTGGTGCAAAGTGAATCATAATCAGTTGCTGCCCAGGATAGATCAGGTTTGGATCACGGTTCATGGTATGGGTACTGAAGTTATAGATGTAACTTGAATTTACCTTCTGAGTAAGAATTTTACCGAGAAAAGAGCTAAAACCAGATGTCAGTTTCTCATCAGCATTGGCAGGGATAACAGCGCGCACCATATCTTTATTGGGCGTAACGCCTTCGATATGAACGCCTTGTCTGAACTTCTCAATTAATCCAGTTTGGATGATTCCCCATAAGCCTTGTAAATCATTGTCAGTTACACGGTGTAGATAAAATAAAGCATTATCGGGCATATCGCCCGATTGAATGATTTCTTTGACTGATAATTTCTGAATGCCATGATTGATAGTTGCTACAACAGATTCTTTGTGATCAATATCTTTAATATTTGACAGTTCACTAAGCGTAGTTTGCAGGCTATGTTTGTGTTGCGTGAGTAGTGTAATTGGAGCAGTGAGGTCAATATTACTTTGATTCAGAAGTTCAAAGAGAGGCTTGGTATGCGTTTGGCCATTTTGGTCAATGATCGTTAAGACTATTGTTTGATCTTCATATTGATCACTAAGTTCTGCAAGTGTAGTTTGTTGCTCTATATTAGTCGTGTAATGCAGTGTCAGTGGAGTATCTTCCGTTAAATTCGGATCTGCTAACAGCTCATCGATTGAGGTAATACGGTGTTCCAGACTGGGTAAGATGATAACGCTGTCATGACGTACAAATTGATCGTCATTTTCATTGATTGTAATTGATTCATCTTGTGATTTAGCCAGAGTTTCTATAAAGGCATTGGCTTCTTGTTCGGTAACTTGTTCACTGCTTGGTGTTTTGTTTGAATCCTCAATAATAGTCAATGGTGGTTGAGGTTCGATGAGTTCGATTGGTGGATTAACAGTATGTTCTGTTCTGGTGGCTTCTGAATCAAAGTCAGAAAATAATAAAAAACCAAATAGGAACACCACTAATAGTGCTAGAAATGCAGGAATAAGTGATGGTTTTCTGGGTGCTTCTTTTGCCATTAAGTTTGCCTTTGCTAAAAAATAGCTTACGGTCAGAATAAGCTACTAAGTGTTTTTTGATCAAGTCGACGACACCAAATTGTTGAATTATTGGAGATACTGAGTTGTTTGATGAGGGATTCAGCATGTTGTACATTTTGAATAGGTATCAACGGTAACTGCCGTTTTAAAACAGTAGTTAGCTGCTCAATTTTCGTATGGTCATTACTTAGTGTGTTGGCTATTGAATGAATGAGTTGTTTGATCTCAACTTGCGCTAATAAGCTGGGGATAGACTTAATCACCAGATGATTATCTTGTTCTTGAAAATCGAGACCTAGAGAGAGCAATAAGTCTCTGTTTTTAATAACGGCTTGATGTTGTTCTGTGGATAGCGACACTTTGATTGGCACAAGAATGGGTCGGGTGCTGAGTGAGTTGGTTTTGATAGCCAACTCTAGCTGTTGTCGGCGCAGTGAGTGTTCGGCCATTTGTAGGTCAATTAAAAACAGATCTTGCGTGGACTGAGTAATGACATAACGTTGATGTAACAAGGCTGTAATTGAGCCAAAATCATCGGTTGAAATATTATGAGAGGATAATATCGGTTGATTTTGATAATGATGTGTTTGTTCAGCAATGTGGCTGTTGGTCTGTAGCTCACTTGCATAGCTTGTATTGGGGTGGTCTACTGACAGTGTGTCCATACTTGATGCAAGAGCTTCTTGTATGGCTTTGGTAATTAATCCATGGATTAATCTGGCGTCACGGAAACGTACTTCATGTTTGGTAGGGTGAACATTGATATCAACACGATCCAGTGGCATGGTTAAATACAAAACAAATGCAGGATAGCGACCAACAGGGATTAAATCTGAATATGCCTGTCTAATGGCGTGATTGATTACACGATCACGAATAACACGGCCATTTATGTAAAAGTAGTTGACATCGGTTTGTGGGCGATGTGCTTGTGCAGTACCTAACCAACCTTTTAGTTCGATATCATCATACTGCTGTTGGATAAACAGACTGTTATTGATGAATGATTTTCCACATATCTTGGTAATGCGTTGTTGTTGTTGTTCTGCTGTGATTGCCACCGGTAATTTGATGCTGCTTGATGCTGATAGTTGACACTGAAAACCAATTTCAAACTGACATAGAGCTAGTCGGTGAATGGTGGAAGCAATATGATGTTGTTCTGTTTTATTGCCACGCAAAAAATGTCGTCGGGCTGGAACATTAAAAAACAGATCACGAACTTCTACGGTTGTGCCAATAGGATGTGCAACAGGTGAAATAGTCTCGATATTAGCAGACACTTGCCAGCCACATTCGTCATCTTGCTGGCGTGAACTGAGGTTAAGTTGAGAAATTGAAGCAATACTAGGCAATGCCTCACCACGAAAGCCAAGACTTGCGATATGACTAAGTTGGTCACTGGAATGTAGTTTGCTGGTCGCATGACGACTGAGTGCGAGTGACAAGTCATCTCGATGAATACCTTCGCCATTGTCACGGACTCTGATCAGCTGACTGCCTGCGCCTTCAATATCAATGAAGATCTGACTTGCACCAGCATCCATACTGTTTTCAACTAACTCCTTAACGACGGATGCAGGACGTTCTATAACCTCACCAGCAGCTATCTGGTTGGCTAAATGTAATGGTAATGATTGGATGCGGTTGCTTGCGGACATATTTGTTATTTTAACAGCAAGCAGAGGTTGATAGCTGAGCGTTAGGGAATCATCAGTACTTCACCAACTTTTAGTTTAGTGGTGGATAAATCATTTCTGGATTTAAGCTGGTTAAGGCTAACCTGATAACGTTGGGCGATCGTGCTCAGAGTGTCGCCTCTATTTACAATATGCTGTTGCGGTCCTTGACTGGTACCCAGTGGCGGGTTTCGTTGGAAATAGTTGCGAATTCCTGACAGCATGGCACGAGCTAACTTATTTTGATGACTGCTGGATTTCAATTTACGTTCTTCATCAGGATTAGAAATGAATGCAGTCTCAACTAATATGGATGGAATATCAGGTGATTTCAGCACCACAAAAGCGGCTGACTCAACATGTTTTTTGTGAACATGACCTACACGTTTCAGGCCAGACAATACAGTATTTGCAACTTCCAAACTAGCTTCAAGGCTAGCGTTCTGGGATAAATCGAGTAACACATATGCGAGTAGATCATCTTTGTCTTCCAAGCTGATTCCACCAGCGAGATCTGCTGCATTTTCTTTGTCAGCTAATAATTGTGCTGCTTCACTACTGGCACCTCGTTCAGATAATACAAAAACGGAAGCACCTTTAGCGCGTTGTTTGTGGAAAGCATCGGCATGAATAGAAATAAACATGTCTGCATTATGGTTATGGGCTCGCTTAATCCGTTGTCGGAGAGTAATAAATGTATCACTATCTCGTGTTAAATAGGCCCGCATTCCAGGCTCATCATTCACTAATTTTGCAAGACGCCGAGCGATGGCTAATACGACATCTTTTTCTTTAGTTCCTCGACTGCCTAGTGCACCAGAGTCTTGTCCACCATGACCAGCATCTATAGCAATCACAATGTCACGTCGTGGTGAAGCAGGTATTTCTTTCTTCACCGTAGTAGCTTGTGATTTTTTTTGTATTTTTGGAGCAGGTTCTGGTGGAGTAACTGTAGCTTTAGTTGCTGTCTGAGTGACAGATGAATCATGTAAATCAACAACAAGACGATATGGACGTTTTTTGTCAGGCGTAAGAGTTTGACTACTATATTTCAGCGTTTTATTGAGGTCTAGTACAAACCGTAATGTGTTTTTGTCCCATTCGGCATACCGGATATTACGAATAGGTGTATTTTTTAGATCAGGCAGAGTAATAGACTTGGGTTGATCAGTGTATTTAAGATCAATGACTAGTCGTGCGGGATTATCTAAAGTAAACAGGTGGTAATCAACTCTGTCACTGAGATCAATAACTAATCGTGTATCTGCTTCAGATTGAGATAATCGTATCCCTTTAATGGTGGTTGCCCAGCCATTAATTGTCAGTGTGAGTAATAACAGACTTAAAAAAAATCTGTGCATAAATCAATCCCTATGGTCTTATGGGAGATATTGTGTGATTTTTGGATAAAAAAATCAAGTTTTCTTTTAATAATAAATAAGATAGCGAGTAAAGGTGAATTATTTATCAAGTTGTCCAATTAGTCTTTGACCTGCACTGGATAAAGCTGAAAATTTCGCTTGTCGGCCTCTATTATGATAGCTGAGTAGGATCAATATATCTGGGTTTGGCAAAAACTCACCAGCTTGTTTCGCCCACTCTATAAGCCAAAGTGCGTTGTGACTGAGATAATCGTCAAGTCCTAGATAATCAAGTTCTTCTGGGTCAGCCAAACGATACAAATCAAAGTGAAAGACAGTTCTGGGTGCTAATTTATAGCATTCGACCAGAGTGTAGGTTGGGCTTTTGACGTTTCCTTTATGACCTAACGAATGGAGTAAACCGCGTGATAGGGTTGTTTTTCCAGCACCAAGCTCGCCTTCAAGATGAATAGTAAATTGTTGTGAAGGGCATAACTGAGCAATGTCTGCCCCCAGTTTTAGTGTGGCAGCTTCATCTAAAAGATCGATATTCACTTAAGTTATATCAATAAATAAGGTTTGCCAAATGTCTTAGATGTGGCACTAGATCCATAGCTAACATGCCACGCTCACCATCTTGTTCAGCGGCTTTGTCACCTGCCATACCATGAAGGGTTACGCCTACACAGGCAGCTTCCATCAGAGTGAATCTTTGAGCTAGCAATCCACCGATAACACCAGCTAATACATCACCCATACCACCACTTCCCATACCTGGATTGCCCCATGTAGATAGACGTGTTGGTGCTTCACCATTATGGATCAATGTACCCGATCCTTTAAGTACTGCAATGCCACCATAACGGCGTTGTAACTCTTGTACAGCACTAAATCTGTCTGTCTGAATTTCTTCAGATGAGCAGTCTAAAAGACGTGCTGCTTCACCGGGGTGTGGAGTCAGGATCCAATTGTCATGATGTTGTGGTTTTTTGCTCAACATATTTAAAGCATCAGCATCGACGACCATCGGTAAATTGCTATCAATCGCCTTTTGAAATAGGGCTTCACCCCAATCACATTGTCCAAGACCGGGGCCCACAGTCAAGGCGTTTGCACGTTCGACTAATGGAGCCAAGTCGGCTGGATTTTCGACGCCGTAACACATCAATTCAGGGCGCGTTAGATTCAAGATTGGACCATGTGCTGCTCGTGTTGCAATACTGGTTAAACCAGCACCCACCCGGGCTCCAGCTTCAGCTGCGACACGTGCTGCCCCAGGCATACCATGGTCGCCACCAATAATCAGTAAATGGCCATAGAGGCCTTTATGACCAGTACGTTCACGTGGTGCTAAGCCTGCCGCATCATTTTCGAGGCTGACTCGGCGAGCAATAGGGGTAAATTCTTTATAGATAGCTGATGGGATTTGTAATGAATCAAAGCAAACAGTACCACTGTAATTTGGTCCTTCACCCATAAATAAACCTTTATTTAAGCCCATAAAGCTTAAACAAATAGTTGCCTTAACAGCCGTACCCATTGCGCTACCTGTATCTGCATGGAGGCCAGACGGGATATCTAAAGATAGAACAGGAGTACGTTTATTTTCATTGATAGCGTCTATGGCATCTTTATATTCACCTACCACATTACGATTTAAACCTGATCCCATCATGGCATCAATAATGACATCAGTGGAGGGTAAACTATCGACAAATTGATGAACTTTGGAGCCCGTTGCCAATAAGGCATCACGAGCAGCGGCTGTTTCTTGGCTCAGATTTTTATCATCACCGACCTTATATGTAACAACACGATAACCCGAATCCTGAGCTTGCCGTGCCAGCTCATAGCCATCGCCGCCATTATTGCCAACGCCACAAATAATTAATATTCGTTCAGCCTGAGGCCAATAACTTTTTATTGATGATAAGGCTGCTTCACCAGCACGAGCCATCAGCTTGGCAGTAGAAATATTATGTTTCTCGGTAACAATACGATCGAGTTCACGTATTTGTTCGGCAGTATATAGGTCATGTGGCAAATTAAGCATGGACTTGATTCCAAGGTATAAAAGTGATGTGTCGCTTATAATAGCCTGCATGAGTGAGATAAATACAGCTTTAGCTATGAATGATTTACTGGAAGATATGAGATTATGGGCACAATCTTATGGTTTTCAGCAGCTTGGCATTAGTGATATCAATTTAGTAAATGCGGAAAAAAGTTTATCCAAATGGCTGGATGCTGGATTTCATGGTGATATGAACTATATGGAACGGCACGGCAGCAAACGAAGCCGACCTGAGGAATTAGTATCAGGTACTGTGCGAGTTATTACGGTAAGGATGGATTATTGGCCTGAACCAGCTGCTGAACCGTGGGCTGTGTTGGAAAATGATCAGCAAGGATTTATTTCCCGTTATGCTCTCGGGCGTGATTATCACAAATTAATACGCAAGCGTTTATCGAAACTTGCACATAAGATAGAGAAGGCTGTGGGTGAAATGGGCTTTCGAGTATTTTGTGATAGTGCACCGGTAATGGAAAAAGCGTTGGCAGAAAAATCGGGATTAGGCTGGGTTGGTAAACACAGTAATATTTTAAATCGTGAGCATGGTTCTTATTTCTTTCTAGGTGAAATTTATACTGACTTACCCTTACCGGTTACACAAAAGACTTCAGAGCATTGTGGCTCATGTACGGCGTGTATTGATATTTGTCCTACACAAGCTATCGTAGCCCCCTACCAGGTAGATGGCAGACGATGTATCTCATATTTAACCATTGAGTTGCGAGGTTCTATTCCAGTTGAATTTCGTTCTATGATGGGCAATCGTATTTATGGTTGTGATGATTGCCAACTGATTTGTCCATGGAATAAGTTTGCCCAGGCCACTGTGGAATCTGACTATTTGCCACGTCATGGACTGGATTTACCACAATTGATCGATCTATTCGCTTGGACAGAGCAAGAATTTCTATCGAGGTTGGAAGGCAGCCCAATTAGACGAATAGGTTATGAATGCTGGTTGCGTAATATTGCGGTTGCCTTAGGTAATGCTACTGCAAGCTCGGATATTATTACAGCATTAAGAGCGAGGTTAAATCATCACTCTGAACTGGTGCAAGAACATGTGCAATGGGCGCTGGATCAACATGGGCAGGGAAGGGAAAAGTCAGAGAATGGTTGATAAAAAAGAGCTAAAGGATTTGAGCGCGTTAATTGAAATGCGATTATCGCGGCGGCAAGCGATGCACTATGGCTTGGGTTCATTATTAGCGGCAACATTACCACTGACAGCATGTAGTCAAAAACAAATCGGGCCAGAAGATAAACTCGTTACACCCGAGCTATTGGGTTTTAAATCGATCCCTGTTGCTCATCTTGTGGATGAACTGGTTGTGGCGGAGGGTTATCGGGCGGAAGTGTTTTTTCGTTGGGGCGATCCAGTTTCTGATGGACCGGCATTCAAGATGGATGCTTCAAATACTGCCGGTGAACAATTGCAACAGGCGGGCATGCATCATGATGCAATACAGTTTTATCCATTACCTATAGGTTCAGATAATGCCAAACATGGTTTGTTGGTAATGAATCATGAATATATTGATGCGCAACTCCTTCATCGTGATGGCGGAGTATTTGATTCTCCTGAAAATTACACTTTAGAGAAAACATTAAAAGAACAAAATGCCCATGGTGTGTCGGTTATTGAAGTGCGTCGAGAGAAGACGGGCTGGCAAATTGTGCGACCATCTCAATATGCCCGTCGTATTACAGCTCAAACAGCGATATCTATATCTGGTCCTGTAGCTGGGACAAAATATGTCAAAACAGAAGCTGATCCATTAGGCCAAGAGATATTGGGCACATTAAATAATTGTTCTAATGGTAAAACGCCATGGGGCAGTTATTTAACGTGCGAAGAAAATTTTAATAATTATTTTGTTCTGCCAACTAAAGCAGAGTTTAGTGAGAAACAAAGGCGGGCATGGAAGCGTTATGGTATTAAAAATAGCTATTACGGTTGGTATGAAAATGATAATCGATTTGATGTAAGTCAACATCCAAATGAAGCAAATCGTTTTGGTTGGATAGTGGAGTTTGATCCGCATGATCCTGAAAGCAAACCAACTAAACGAACAGCGATGGGGCGGTTTTCACATGAAAACGTAGCACATAATATTTGTGAAGATAGTAGGATTGCCTTTTATTCTGGTGATGATGCCAAGTTTGAGTATGTTTATAAATACATTACCAACAAACCTTGGGACGGTACTCAAGGAATACATCATGGACAATTACTCGATGACGGGGTGCTGTATGTGGCACGCTTTGATGAAAATGGCACTGGGGTTTGGTTACCACTGGTCTTTGGATTAGGCCCGTTAACACAAGAAAATGGTTTTGATGATCAGGCTGATGTACTAGTGCATGCTCGCATGGCAGCAGATGCTGTCAGAGCGACAGCTATGGAGCGGCCAGAATGGGTTACTACTCATCCTGATAGCCATGATATTTACGTGTCGATGACTAATAATATCAAGCGTGGTCAAGATGGTAAGCCTGACAAAGATGCTGCTAACCCCAGAAGTAACAATGCTTTTGGTCATATCATTAAAATTGTCGAAGATGATGTTACTAGCACAGAGTTTGACTGGGATGTGTTTGTTTTAGCCGGTGATGAAGAACATCAATCTACGATTAATGGTGATCTGTATGCGAACCCAGATGGATTAATGATTGATAGTCGTGGTGTGTTATGGGTTCAGACTGATGTCAGTGCAAGCAAACTCAATACTGGTACATTTGCTCAATTTGGTAATAATCAAATGTTGGCTGTTGATCCTGATACAGGTGAAACACGTCGGTTTTTAACAGGGCCGATAGGGTGTGAGATAACCGGTGTTACTATGACGCCTGATCTCAAAACGATGTGGGTCAATATCCAACATCCGGGCGAGGTTCCGGAAGTGCTAAAACGACAAGGAGTGAAAAAAACACCTGCAACACCTAATATCGCTAGTAATTGGCCTGATCATCAGCAAAATGGTCGGCCACGATCGTCGACTGTGTTGATAACTAAAAATGATGGTGGTGTGATCGGTAGTTAAACTATTTAAATACTACCCGAATTAGATAGGCAAGTAGAATCAGGATAATCGGCATCAAGTAAGTGAGTAGTTTTCGCCTTTTTTCGACTAATGCGCTACTGGTTCTTGAATATCTTCTACTATATCTTGCAAATGAACCGTTTTTTCATCCTGTTCAAAATAGAGTTCGAGTTATTTTATTTGAATGCCAAGTGATTCAGCTTGTTGTTTTAGCTGTAGTTCTTGATTGTCACAAATCTAATGAAGTAACTGTAATTGTTCATCATTATGATTGGACATGATTTATGCTTGCTATTCCGGCAATTTAATGAAAAGTTCACGATAATGCTGAAGTTCACGAATGGAATCTTTAACATCATCCATAGCGAGATGAGAAGACTTTTTCTTGAAGCTTTTTTCAACTTTTGGAGCCCAGCGACGAGCTAGTTCTTTTAATGAGCTGACATCAAGATTACGATAGTGAAAAAAGGCCTCCAGTTCTGGCATGAGGCGCGCCATAAAACGTCGATCCTGACAAATACTATTACCGCACATGGGAGACACGCCAGCGGGTACATATTCTTTTAAGAATTCCAAAGTTTGTTGTTCTGCTTGTGCTTCGTTAATGATACTTTTGCGTACTCGCTCAGTTAATCCTGAGCCACCATGCTGGCGGGTATTCCATTCATCCATGGCCTCAAGGGCAGAGTCAGCTTGGTGTATAGCTATGATTGGGCCTTCAGCTAAAATATTCAGTTCACCATCAGTTACAATAGTAGCAATTTCAATAATAGCGTCATTATTGGTGTCGAGACCAGTCATTTCTAGGTCGATCCATATCAAGTTTTTTTTGCTTTTGGCCATGTTGTCCGTCTTTATTTTAGTTAATGCAATGAACTTACTTGCCAGAGATTGTATCAAAGGCTAACCTGCATAGCATTTTTATAGTTTATTAATTGGTTTTGTAT
>QNEY01000027.1 GCA_003645385.1 Gammaproteobacteria bacterium
AACCAAAATAAAAAATAAAGTGTATAGTACCAAATCTTAAAAAACTAACATTTAACTAACAACTAGTATTTCAGGAAATAGATAATGAAGAAACTTACTTTGGCACTTTTGGTACTTTTAATCGGTGCTGTTGCGTGTGACAGCGACAATACAAACAAAGCAGATAGTGAGTCTGTCGAGAATACTGCTACAGAAGTGGTGACTGAAACAACTTCAGCAGTCGATGAGTCATTAACCACACCTGCGGATATGTCCGAAGAAGCGCAAGCTGCAATGTACAATTTCATCATGGAATACAATAAATGTATGATGAAAGGTCGTCTGGATGCCGCAACTCAGCCACAACAGGTACAGCAAGCTGCTAATGACATTCTGATAAAATGTGATGAGGTGCTTGAACAACTTAAAACACATTTATTAGCCAACGATGTTAATGAATCACTAGTAATTGGAATGACACATAAAATGCGTTCACGGGGTGCACGTAACTTAATGACTAAAGCAATGAATAATATGGCTGCGCAAGCTGCTGCAGCTGAAAACGCACAAAAAATGGGTGAAGAAACAACTCCTGCCCAGTAAGACTAAGGTGTTTAATTTGGCTGAAGGATATCTATTCCTTCAGCCTTTAATAACTCAATCAATCTAATCAAGGGCAAGCCAATTAGACTGTTGGGGTCGTCCCCACGTAATTTATAAAACAAGCTAATCCCGAATCCTTCTGACTTAAAACTACCTGCACATTGATACGGCTGTTCTTGTTGTAAATAGAACTCTATTTGTGCAACCGATAAGGTTTTAAAACTCACTTCAAACGGTTCCACTAAAGACTGTATTTGACCAGTTTTGCTGTTTAATAATGCCAATCCAGTAAGGAATAGCACCGTTTTTCCAGATGCAGTTGTCAATTGCTTGACAGCATTAATATGATTGTCTGGTTTGCCTAATATTTGTCCATCCAAGATAGCAACTTGATCGGAACCTATGATCAATGCATTAGTGTAGTGCTGACCAATTGCACGAGCTTTTTGTTCTGATAGTCTTTTAACTAATTGCTCTGCTTGTTCATTTTCTAGTGGACTTTCATCTATATCAGGGGATGCCGTTGTAAAGGCCAAGCCGAGCTTAGCCAAAAGTTCTGCCCTAAAGGGAGAGCTGGAACCTAAAATAAGTTGCTGCATTTATATAATTATACTTATGTAATAACGGTTGGTTCTGTTCGGCCAGTACGACTGGTAATCTCAGCTAAATCATCAGTAAGCGTGATAAGTTCTTTTAATGCACTTTGTGTGTCCTGGTGCAATTTATCGGCATTATCCTCATAGGATTCAATGTATACACGTAACGTTGCACCCTCAGTGCCAGTACCGGATAACCGTAAAATAATGCGAGCGCCATCTTCAAAGCCAATACGTAATCCTTGATTATTTGACACACTGTTATCAACCGGATCAGTGTAACTGAAGTTATCGGCATAGCTGACAGTTCGACCAGCCAGTGATTGCCCGACTAAACTAGGGAATTTTGCTTCAAGATCGGTCATTAATTGTTTGGCTAAATCACTTGGAATAGCCTCATAATCATGACGAGTGTAATAATTTCGACCAAATTTTTGCCAGTGTTGCTCAACGATTTCAGCAACTGATTGTTTACGCATTGCTAGAATATTAAGCCAGAATAACACTGCCCACAAACCATCTTTTTCGCGAATATGATTTGAACCCGTACCAAAACTTTCTTCGCCACATAAAGTTACACGATCTGCATCAAGCAAATTACCAAAGAACTTCCAACCAGTCGGTGTTTCATGACATTCAATACCTAGGTGCTCAGCTACTCGGTCTGGTGCCTGGCTAGTTGGCATTGAGCGTGCAATTCCTGTTAAACCACTTTTATAAGCTGGAATTAGGTGTGCATTAGCAGCCATAACAGCCAAGCTATCAGAAGGTGTTACAAAGAAATTAGCACCGAGAATCATATTGCGATCACCATCGCCATCTGATGCAGCGCCAAGAGCTGGTGCATTTGAACCAAACATTTCATTAACTAGCTCTTTAGCATAGGTTAAATTTGGATCAGGATGGCCTTTACCAAAGTCAGTTAATGGTGTGCCATTAATAACTGTCCCCGTTGCTGCTCCAAGACGATTTTCCAAGATTTCTTTACCATAAGGGCCTGTGATGGCATGCATGGCATCAAATCGCATTTGAAATGAATCATCGGATAACAGTGTACGAATGGCATCAAAATCAAACAAACCAGCCATTAGTTCAGCATAATCTGTCACAGGATCAATAATATCTATATCCATATCAGCCAGTTTAAATGAACCAATAACATCGATAGAAATATCACTGTCATCAAGTATTTGATAATTCGAAATGGTTTGTGTATTAGCAAAAATAGCTTCAGTTATATTTTCAGGTGCTGGACCACCGTTGCTGACATTGTATTTAATACCAAAGTCTTCGGTAGGTCCTGCTGGATTATGGCTAGCTGACAAAATGATGCCACCAAAGGCTTTATATTTACGAATAACGCAGGAGGCAGCAGGGGTTGATAACAAACCATTTTGGCCAACAATAGCTCGTGAAAAACCATTTGCAGCTGCCATTTTTAAAATAATTTGAATCGCTTGTTCATTATAAAAACGACCATCTCCACCAACAACTAGTGTTTTCCCTTGCACATCATCCAGTGCATTAAATGTCGACTGGACAAAATTTTCTAAATAGTTGGCTTGTTGAAATGTGGTGACTTTCTTTCTTAATCCAGATGTACCTGGTCTTTGATCATTAAAAGGAGTTGTTGTTACGATGACAGTCGCCATATTCATTACCTGTTATTTTAGTAGGAACGTGAAGATATACTTGTTAGTATTCACATAAATTCACTATCTAATATACCTAACTGATGACAAGCGCTCAACAAATTGATACTGCTCGCTTAATGAAATGGGCCACATATGCCTCTGTTTCAACTGCCATTGTACTTATTCTGGTTAAGTTGGTTGCATGGTTTATTACCGACTCGATTAGTATTCTGGCAACATTACTGGACTCTAGCCTAGATGTATTGGCATCTTTAGTTAATTTGTTTGCAGTACGTCATGCTTTACAACCGGCTGATCAAGAACACCGCTTTGGTCATGGTAAAGCTGAAGCTCTCGCTGGTATGGGGCAGGCAATGTTTATTGCTGGTTCGGCAGGCATTTTATTGCTTCAGGCAATAGGTCGAATCATTCATCCACAAGAGGTGTCGGCAGGGCTTGAAGTAGGGGTGAGTGTGATGATCTTTTCAATGATTGCAACTTTATTATTGATTTCATTTCAAAAATACGTCATCAAACATACTAATTCTACAGCAATTAAAGCGGATGCTTTACATTACAAAACTGATTTACTAGTTAATGCTAGTGTTATTGTTGCGTTATTATTGACTTTTTATGGCTGGGGCGGATTTGATGCTGTGTTTGGAATAGCAATAGCTATCTTTATCTTGTATAGCGCATGGGTAATTGTTAGAGAGTCAATTGATTTATTGATGGACCATGAATTACCCGATCAGGAACGTGACAAAATCGGAGATATGATTTTAAATCATTCTGGAGTACAAGGTTTTCACGATTTAAGGACTCGACGTTCTGGAACAACTGTATTTATTCAACTGCATCTAGAGCTAGATGCTTCATTGACCTTATCAGCTGCTCACGCAATTGCTGATCATGTAGAGTGTAATCTTGCGAGTTTATTTCCAGATGCTGAAGTCATCATTCATGAAGATCCGGTAGTAGTTCCCAACTAAATTACTTCCAATTAATCACAAGTGTAGCTAAATCTCGTATAATTTACCTTGTCACTAATCTTGAGTTATTGCTACCTTGATCATTAATCAATACACCTACGCCATTTTAGCCGCTGTATCTTTGATACTCGTATTAATAGTAGTGTTAGCCATTCGCTATAAACGTGCTCAAAAATCAAACCACCAACTGGCTACGATTTTGAAACCTTACGCCCGTAATGAAATCAAGGACTTTATTATCCCTGATGGTGTTGGTGGCCTGCTGGAAATTGAACATTTAGTATTGTTAGACCAGGGAATTTTATTGATACAAACATATCCAATATCTGGAAATTTATTTGGTGCAGACTTTATTGATGAATGGACACAAATTATCGATGGTAAAAGTTTTAAATTCCCTAATCCATTACGACATATTCGTACATCAAGCTATGCATTAAAAGTACTGGCACCAACAGTTCCAATTTTATGTCGGGTAGTGTTTACTGCTAACTCGGTATTTCCAAAGGGCAAGCCTGATGAGGTCTCTATTTTGGGTTCATTGGCTGATGATTTAAATACCCTCAATAATTTGCCGGTAATGACTGAAAAAACACAGCAAAGTTGGGATCGTATTCTACGCATCGCTCGTAAGAATGGTCAGGCTGTCACACGTGGGAACGGTATAGATGGCAAATAACCATTTAGTTGTCGCTATTTCATCACGAGCATTATTTGATTTAGACCAAAGTCATCAGATATATGAACAACAAGGCACCCAGGCTTATTGTCAATATCAAATAGAGAATGAAGATATTCCGCTTCAACCTGGGGCGGCTTATGATCTTGTCAAAAAACTACTCACATTAAATACTAAAATATCAGGCGAGCCTAAAGTTGAAATCATTCTATTGTCCCGTAACAGCTCTGATACTGGTTTACGTATATTCAATTCAATTCAACATCATGAATTAGCGATTAGCCGTGCTGTCTTTACGTCTGGTTCAAGTCCTTATCGCTATGTTGTTCCATTTGGGGCTAACTTGTTTTTGTCTACTAGCCCAGAAGACGTTCGCAAAGCGTTAGATGCTGGTATTGCAGCTGCGACTATCTTACCTTCTAATGTAGGTGAAAACAGTGATAAGGAACAATTACGTATAGCATTTGATGGTGATGCAGTACTGTTTTCAGATGAGTCAGAACGCATATATAAAGAACATGGGTTACAGGCATTTACCGACAATGAACAACAAACAGCAAAGAGTCCATTGAGTGGAGGACCATTTAAAGACTTTTTAATGGCGTTAAATTATCTTCAAACAGAATTTGGAGAAGATGAAACACCCATTCGAACAGCATTAGTTACAGCACGATCGGCTCCGGCTCACGAACGAGTTATCAGAACATTGCGTGCTTGGGGAATTCGCATTGATGAAGCAATATTTCTTGGTGGTATGGAGAAAGGGCCATTTTTAAAATCATTTGGTGCAGATATATTCTTCGACGATCAGCAAGGGCATTGTGATTCGGCAAGAGAACATGTCGCAACCGGACATGTACCTCATGGAATCGCCAATGAAAAAGTATAAGCTTATAAAACACCAAGATTTCTATTCTTAATCAATAGTTTGCCCATGAAAGAATAGGGGCTTATTTTTTTTAAGCACAAGAGGCTAGTTTTCTCGACTGTCTGTGTTTATAATGTCTGACTTCGCTGGATATCAGAAGGTATCTGAGCAACAATTTTATGCGAGAGTGGCGGAATTGGTAGACGCGCTAGATTTAGGTTCTAGTGGGGTAACCTGTGAGAGTTCGAGTCTCTCCTCTCGTACCATCTAAAAGTAGTGTGGTGACTATATTTTATAGTCACTAACACACCAACTTCCATGTTTTGAGGTTAAGAATGCAAGTTACTGTAGAAAATGTTAGCGAACTTAGTCGTCGTATGACGGTGACAGTTGAAGATGCCAATGTCGAACAAGCAGTACAGGAACGTTTAAAGGCTATTCGTCCAACAGTAAAAACGGCTGGTTTTCGTCCTGGTAAAGTTCCAATGAAAATGGTTGAGCAGTCTCATGGGCCAGAAGCTCGCCGTGATGTTGTTGATAACCTTGTTCAGACCAGCATGCAAGAAGCCTTTACTCAAGAAGGTATTAACCCTGCAGGTCCTCCCCACATTGACAGTATGAAAGAAGAGGGTACTTCACTTATTTACACGATGATTTATGATGTATTCCCAGATGTTAAAGAAATCAAGCTAGATGATGTGAATGTCGAAAAAACTGTCGCTGAAGTCCAAGATGAAGATGTTGATGGAATGTTGGAAACATTGCGTGAACAACGTATGACATGGGAACCACTGAAACGTGCGGCTAAAGAAGAAGATGGTGTAACCATTGATTTTATTGGCTCTATCGATGGTCAGGAATTTGATGGTGGTAAAGGTGCTGATGTTTTAGTTGTGATAGGTAACGGCTCAATGCTACCTGAATTTGAACAGCAATTGGTAGGAACCAAAACTGGTCAGGAAACAACTATTACTTTGACCTTCCCTGAAGATTATCGTGCTAAAGAGTTAGCGGGGAAGACTGCCGAGTTTGCAATAACAGTAAAATCAATTGCCAAGAAGAAGTTACCTAAGCTTGATAAAGAATTTGCTACATTATGTGGTGTTGAAGCAGGTGTCGCAGCTTTGAAAAAAGAAGTCCGTGCTAATATGAACCGCGAACTTACAACGGCTTTAAAAACTCAGAATAAACGTAAAGTCATGGACAGCTTGACTGCAAATAATGATATTAATTTACCAGAATCACCTGTTGAACGTGAAGCCGAATTTTTGATGGAACAGGCTAAAACTAACTTGAGAAATCAGGGTGTTAATGTAGACGGTATTCCGTTCGACATTGATAACTTCAAGGATTCAGCTAAGCAACGTGTTGCTTTAAGTCTATTAATCGGCAAGATTATTTCTGATAATGGAATTGAACCTGAAGAAGCTCGGGTTAAAGAGGTTATTGACGGTATCGCAGCAAGTTATGAAGATCCTGAAGACGTTTTAAAATTCTATATGAACGATCAACAGAAACTATCTGAAATTCAAATGATGGTAGTTGAAGATATGGTCGTTGAATGGATCTACGATCGTGTTAAAGTTGAAGAAAAAACATCAACATTTGGTGAGGTAATGAATTCTGCAGCTGCATAATTCATTAAGTTGATTCGGAAATAATAGCCCGCACTCATTTAATTGGGTGCGGGCTATTTTGTTTTACGGCTAAATTTATAGAGAATCATATGACAAACAATATTTTTGCGAATGATGTGACCAGTATTAACAATGCATTAGTACCCATGGTAGTTGAACAAACCCCTCGCGGTGAACGTTCTTACGATATTTATTCTCGCCTTCTAAAAGAACGAGTCATTTTTCTGTGTGGTCCAGTAGAGGATCAGATGGCAAACCTCGTTGTCGCACAATTATTATTTTTAGAATCAGAGAACCCTGATAAAGATGTTCATATCTATATCAATTCACCAGGCGGTTCAGTTACCGCTGGTTTGGCAATCTATGACACTATGCAATTTATCAAGCCAAATGTGAGTACATTGTGTATTGGTCAGGCAGCGAGTATGGGTGCGGTTTTGCTAACAGCTGGTGCAGAGGGTAAGCGTCACTGCCTACCAAACTCACGCATTATGGTTCATCAACCATTAGGTGGCTTTCAAGGGCAAGCATCAGATATAGAAATTCATGCCCGTGAGATTTTGTCCATTCGTGAGCGCTTAAATGGAATTTTGGCAAAACATACCGGACAAGATATCAAGAAAATTCAGCAAGATACCGATCGAGATAACTTTATGGATGGTGAACAAGCACAAAAATATGGTTTAATTGACTCTGTGTTAGATAATCGCCCTCTAGAAAAATCATAAAGAGCCGATATACAGTTTGATTGCTAGGAATGTTTGAGAATGAGTGACGATAATAATAGTGACGATAAACTACTTTACTGTTCTTTTTGCGGTAAAAGTCAGCACGAAGTAAAAAAACTGATTGCAGGCCCATCGGTTTTTGTCTGTGATGAATGTGTTGACCTGTGTAATGACATTATTCGTGAAGAGATGCAGGAAGTTACCACGGATGATTCAGAGTCATCTCTGCCAACCCCGCGCGAAATAAACGAAGCTCTGGATAACTATGTTATTGGTCAAGATAGAGCTAAACGGGTGTTATCTGTTGCAGTGTATAACCACTACAAACGCTTACGATTTGGCAATACTAACGATGATGTTGAATTATCGAAAAGCAATATCCTATTAATTGGCCCTACCGGTAGTGGTAAAACATTACTCGCTGAAACATTAGCTCGCCAACTAAATGTCCCATTTACAATGGCTGATGCAACTACATTAACTGAAGCTGGTTATGTCGGTGAAGATGTTGAAAATATCATCCAGAAACTGTTACAAAAATGTGACTATGATGTTGAAAAAGCCGAAACTGGAATCGTCTATATTGATGAAATTGATAAGATTTCACGTAAATCTGATAACCCATCTATAACGCGCGACGTATCAGGTGAAGGTGTTCAACAAGCTTTGTTGAAATTAATTGAAGGTACAACAGCATCAATACCCCCTCAAGGTGGAAGAAAACACCCTCAGCAGGAGTTTTTACAAGTTGATACCAGTAAAATCTTGTTTATTTGTGGTGGCGCCTTTGCTGGTCTTGATAAAGTTATCAGAAATCGTTCTCATAAAGGTGGAATTGGCTTCTCTGCTGAAGTTCAGAGTGTTGATGCTGATAGTGTTGTTAGTGAAGTATTAAAAGCAGTTGAGCCAGAAGATCTTATTCAATATGGTTTGATTCCAGAATTTGTTGGTCGTTTACCAGTCGTAGCTACGTTAAATGAACTTGATCAAGAAGCATTGGTGCAAATTCTGACAGAACCTAAAAACTCATTAACCAAACAATATCAAAAACTGTTTGATATGGAAGGTGCAGTAATTGAATTTAGGGATGATGCTTTACAATCCATCGCTCAAAAAGCTATGGAACGTAAAACAGGGGCTCGTGGTTTACGCTCAATTATTGAAAATGTATTGCTTGATATCATGTTTGACTTGCCTTCAACAGATAACGTATCGAAAGTTGTTATTGATGAAAGTGTCATCAACGGTGAAAACTCACCAATTCTTATCTATGAAGATCAAGTAACAGATCTGGCTGCTAGTGATTCTTAATATCATTAAATGTAGGTTTTTCTGTAACAACTAAATTCATTTCTGTTTATTCAAGAGTGCTTGAATTTTTAGTACAGAACCCCCATGTTTACAATCCAAATTAGAAATAACTGCCATTAACTGGCATCACAAAATCTTGGCTAGAGGCTTAATAGATGGAAAAACAAATAGATTCATCATCAACAGATAACTCCCTAGTAGAAGTACCTGTTCTGCCACTCAGAGATGTTGTTGTGTATCCCTATATGGTTATTCCCCTGTTTGTCGGTCGAGAACGGTCTATTAAATCTCTGGAAATAGCCACCGATGAGAATAGTCAGGTTTTATTAGTTGCTCAGAAAGATTCTAGTGATGATCAGCCAAACCCAGATAACTTATATGATACAGGTACATTGGCAAATATCCTGCAGTTACTAAAATTACCTGATGGAACGGTTAAGGTATTAGTTGAAGGAACAACTCGCGCCAAAGTGGCTTATTTTAATAATGAAGATGACTTTTTAAAGGCTGAAGTTGCTGAGTTTATTAATCAACAACCAGATGAACGTGAAACTGAAGTATTGACGCGCTCGTTATTGGGCCAGTTTGAACAGTACGTTAAACTCAACAAAAAAATTCCACCTGAAGTTATTGCATCATTAAGTAGTATTGATGATGCTGCTCGCATGGCAGATACTGTTGCTGCTCATATGACATTAAAGCTGGAAGACAAGCAGTTATTGTTAGAAATGGAGGATGTAACTGAGCGTATTGAAAAGTTAATGGTGTTTCTTGAGTCTGAAATTGATATTCAACACATTGAAAAACGTATTCGTGGCCGCGTTAAAAAACAGATGGAAAAAAGTCAGCGCGAATATTATCTGAATGAGCAAATGAAAGCTGTTCAAAAAGAGTTAGGTGATATTGATGAATCCGGCAATGAGGTTGACGAATTAACAGATAGAATTGCCAAATCAGGAATGTCTTCAGAAGCAAAAACAAAAGCAGAATCAGAATTAAAGAAATTAAAAATGATGTCTCCCATGTCTGCCGAGGCGACAGTAGTGAGAAGTTATATTGAATGGTTGACTGATGTTCCATGGAAAAAACGTTCACGCATATATCAAGATTTAGCTCGTGCTGAGAAAATACTTGATGAGGACCACTATGGTCTTGAAAAAGTAAAAGAACGTATCTTGGAATATTTGGCCGTACAACAGCGAGTGAAAAAATCGAAAGGACCAATCTTATGTTTGGTCGGTCCTCCAGGTGTTGGCAAAACATCTGTTGCACAATCTATTGCTCGTGCAACAAATAGAAAATATAGTCGTATGGCTTTGGGTGGAGTGCGAGATGAGGCTGAAATTCGCGGTCATCGTCGGACGTACATTGGCTCGATGCCAGGTAAGGTCATACAGAATATAGCTAAAACAGGTGTGCGTAATCCACTCTTTTTGTTAGATGAAATTGACAAAATGGCCCAAGATTTCAGAGGTGATCCCGCTTCAGCCTTATTAGAAGTACTGGATCCTGAACAAAACTCCAAGTTCAGCGACCACTATATGGAAGTAGAGTACGACTTATCAGATGTGATGTTTGTTTGTACGGCAAATACATTAAATATCCCCGATGCTTTGCGTGACAGAATGGAAATCATCCATCTTTCAGGTTATACCGAAGATGAGAAATTAAACATTGCCAGCAAATATTTATTGCCTAAAGCATTAAAAAATAATGGTCTGAAAGACGAAGAAGTCAACATTGGGCAGGATGCATTATTAGATATTATTCGTCGATATACTCGTGAAGCTGGTGTGCGAAGTTTAGAACGTGAAATTTCCAAAATTTGTCGTAAAGTAGTTAAAGAAATTCTGCAAGAAAAACCAAACAAAAAGATAATTATTACAGCAGATAATCTTGAGGATTATTTAGGTGTTTATCACTACAAGTTTGGTGTTGCAGAAGAAATTGATCAGATAGGTCAAGTAACTGGACTAGCATGGACTGAAGTTGGTGGTGAGCTGCTAACTATTGAGGCTGCTGTGATGCCGGGTAAAGGTAAAGCAACTTACACCGGCAAGTTGGGTGATGTTATGCAAGAATCTATTCAAGCTGCTACAACTGTTGTTCGTTCACGCGCTTTGGACTGGGGAATTGCTACTAACTTCATGCAAAATCATGACATCCATATCCACGTACCAGAAGGTGCCACACCAAAAGATGGACCTAGTGCAGGGGCTGGAATGTGTACCGCATTAGTATCTGCTATAACAGGTATCCCTGTTCGGTCAAATGTTGCGATGACGGGTGAAATAACCTTACGTGGTGAAGTATTAGCAATTGGTGGATTAAAAGAAAAACTATTGGCAGCATTACGTGGAGGTATTGATACGGTTTTAATTCCTGAAGACAATGTCAAAGATTTGAAAGAAATACCAGATAACGTCAAACAAGGGCTAACACTTATTCCAGTACGTTGGATCACCGAAGTATTAGAAAAGGCATTGCAAACTATGCCTGAGCCAAATACAGATGAAGGTGATGACAAAAACATGATCGCAAAGGATAAAACCAGTTATCATGAGCTAGGTTCACAAAACCACCAC
>QNEY01000028.1 GCA_003645385.1 Gammaproteobacteria bacterium
ATGAAAACATTGATGCCCTACCTGAACCCCTGCCAGTTAATATTTATCGTATTGTGCAAGAATGTTTAACCAATATTGCCAAACATGCTGATGCATCTCATGCCGATGTCATCATCAATTACTTACCAGAGAAAAACATTCATCTTGAGATTAGTGATAACGGTATCGCTACAGTAGATGATTTTGATAATACACTTGGCGTAGGCTTGCTTGGCATTCGTGAACGCGTAATGGCCTTAGGCGGACAACTTATATTATCGCCTCGCCAATCAGGTGGCTTAACTATTAACATCACAATCCCTACTCTTTCTCAGCCAGAAGGATCATCATGAATACCATCAAAATAATGCTTGTTGATGACCATGCCATCGTTCGAGAAGGCTATCGTTCATTGCTACAAAAACAAGATAATATGACCGTCGTTGCCGATGCCAGTGATGGTGCTGAAGCCTATTTACAATATAAAGAACATCAACCTGATGTTACCGTTATGGATATTTCCATGCAAGGACAAGGCGGCCTAGAAGCTATCTCACGAATAAAACAATTTGACTCAACGGCAAAGATCCTTGTTTTCAGCATGCACCAAAACCCGAGCTTTGCCATACAAGCAACACGAGCAGGTGCCCTAGGTTACGTAACTAAAAGTAGTGAGCCGGAAGTATTAATTCGTGCGATTTATGATGTGCAACAAAATAAATATACTCTGAGTGCGGATATAGCTCAGGCCTTAGCCTTAGAAAAACCAGGAACAGATAGCAATGCACTAGATCAATTAACCGTACGTGAATTTGAAATTTTACGTTTATTAGTTGAGGCAAAATCAACAAAAGATATTTCTGAAACACTCAATATCAGCCCTAAAACAGTCGCTAATGTCCACTACATCATCAAGAAAAAACTGGATGTGAACAATGATATTGAACTCACACATCTTGCAATTAAACTAAACATTCTCACCCCATTAGAGACTTAAGCAGAAAACTAACCTTGTTCATTGCTGAATAAAATAGACTCTGTCAAACTTGTTTCTGATCAATATGTAAAGGATAATCCTATGAAAACAATGACCTGTAAACAATTAGGCGGTGCATGCAACAAAGAGTTCCACGCCAACACTTTTGCAGAAATAGCAGAACTTAGTAAAGCTCATGGCATGGAGATGTTTCAACAACAAGATAAAAATCATCTCGAAGCGATGACTAAAATCCAAGCACTTATGCAAAAGCCAGAAGCTATGGCTGAATGGTTTGAAAGTAAGAAAAAGGAATTTGAAGCATTAGCTGATGATTAATAATAATGAACCTGAATCTAACTACTTTCAGCTAATCGCTCAATAATTTTACCAATAGCACCTGTCAGTACGCTTAAGTCATCCCTATTTACTATATAAGGGGGCATGATATAAATCAGGTTTCTAAATGGTCTAATCCACACACCCTGGTCAACGATAAATTTTGGTAACCAGTCCATTTGTTCATCTACAGGATGATGTAGCTCAACTACACCAATAGCACCTTTCACCCTAACATCTTTCACCAGTGTTATTGACTGGTATGGCATTAATTCATTGACAAGCTGCTTCTCAATCGTCTCAACCTGCTGCTGCCAATTTGATTCTAACAATATATCTAGACTTTCACAGGCCACACGACAAGCTAAGGGATTGCCCATAAAGGTTGGACCATGCATCAAAACACCACTTCCATCTGCAGAAATACCCTCAACTACTTTGTCATTACATAAGGTGGCAGCCAAGGTCATATAACCACCCGTTAATGCTTTCCCTACGCACAAAACATCTGGGGAAATATCAGCTTGTTCATAAGCAAACAAGCTGCCTGTTCGACCAAATCCTGTAGCGATTTCATCAAGAATAAGTAATACATTATGTTGATCACATAAGGCACGTACTTGGCGTAAATATTCAGGGCAATAAAAACGCATACCGCCTGCGCCCTGCACTAAAGGCTCTAAGATGACGGCAGCTATTTCATCATTATGATCAGAGATTAACTGTTTAAACTCAGCAATATCACTCTCTTGCCAATCTTCATCACTCTGACAAGTAGGGGCTGGTGCAAATAAGTGTTTTGGCAATACATGTTCAAACATACTATGCATACCATTTTCAGGATCACATACTGCCATTGCCCCGAAAGTATCACCATGGTAGCCATTACGAACTGTTAATAAACGTTGTTTGTTTGGTTCACCTTGAGCAAACCAATATTGAATTGCCATTTTGATAGCCACTTCAACAGCAATCGAACCTGAGTCAGAGAAAAATACTTTTTGTAGCGGTTCAGCAGTCATATTAACTAACTTACGTGCTAACTCTACTGCTGGAGGATGGGTCAAACCACCAAACATGACATGTGAGATCTGATCAATTTGTAGTTTTGCAGCCTCATTTAATCGAGGATGATTATAACCATGAATTGTTGACCACCATGACGACATACCATCAATAATTTCACGACCATCTTTCAGTGTTAGACGAACACCCTTTGCTGATACTACTTCATGAATAGGTGAAGGTTTAGCTATACTGCTGTATGGATGCCATATATGTTTGGCATCAAAGCTTAGATTATTTAATTCTTGCATGGCAAGATCATAACAGCACCAGAACTGTTTTTGACCTCAATCATCAATCTAGCTTATTTATTTTTTCTGATACCGGCTCTGTGCTATAACTAAACTTATACGATTAATGTTCACGGATAGTAATGTTATGGGCCAAGAAATCTCACAATCACAATTTGATCAGGATGATTTTGAGCATTTTCATAAAAAACTGGCGATTGAAACGCAGTTACTCCATCAATTATTTGAACAAAAAGCATTATCAAATACTGAGCTTATTGCAGGCCTTGAACTTGAAGCATGGTTAGTCAATGAAAACATGCGACCGGCTCCTATCAATGAACACTATCTAAAGTCACTAAATAATCCACTGGCTAGTGCTGAGCTGGCAAAATTTAATATTGAGCTTAATACTAACCCGATACCTTTGTCAGACACTATTTTTAGCCAACTACACAAGCAACTGCAATCGACTTGGCAACATGCTGCTAAACATGCCGAAAGATATGACAGTGCTTTGTTAATGATCGGTACATTACCGACTCTAAAACCCAGTGATCTTAATGTCAGCAATATGTCAGATCTTAATCGTTACCGTGCATTGAATGAACAAATTCTATCTGCACGAGATGGCCCTGTTCACCTTGATATAACGGGTGATGAACACTTAAAACTAGATCATCAAGATATCATGCTCGAGTCGGCAACCACCTCATTACAACTTCATACCAAAGTTCCATTAGATATTGCCCATCATTTTTATAATGCATCACTGATTGCTTCTTCTGCCATCGTTGCCATTAGTGCCAATTCTCCTTATTTATTTGGCAAAAATCTCTGGCATGAATCACGCATTCCTTTATTTGAACAAGCTGTTGAAATCGGTGGCTATAATGGTGCTGCACATGGCCCTGTTAAACGTGTGAGTTTTGGTACTGACTATGCCCGAAAATCCATAATGGAATGTTTCCAGGAAAACCTAGATCATTTTCCAGTTTTATTACCTGTTGACCTAGCTAATGCATCTGATTCATTTGACTATCTTAGACTACATAATGGAACAATATGGCGCTGGAATAGACCGCTGGTTGGTTTTGAACAAGATGGTACAGCTCATATTCGAATTGAACACCGAACACCTGCTGCAGGCCCTAGCATTATAGATATTGTTGCCAATTCAGCATTTTACTTTGGATTAGCAAAAAACCTCTGTGATCATATTATCGAGCATGGACTACCTCTACAATTTACCCAAGCAAGAGATAATTTCTATCAGGCAGCACGGCATGGTTTGAATAGTCACGTCACCTGGTTTGATGGTAATCATCATCGACTGCATCACCTTTTGACAACTGAATTGATACCACGAGCTATATCAGGTTTAGAATCCTGTGGGATTTCAACTACCGATAGTCAGCTTTATATGGATATCATCCGACATCGTGCAGAAACCAAACAAACTGGCAGTGAATGGCAGCGTCAATTTATGCAGCAAGCTCAACCTGATAACTTTGCTGATTTAACTCGACAGTATCTTATTAATCAACATCAAAATAAACCAGTAAGTGAATGGACAATAAATTGAACTCACTAAACCTTCAACAACTCGACTACATACCAGAAGGACTTCTAGATGCATCGCCAGAGTCATTGCATAAGCTCTTATCAGAGCCAACCCTAATTCATTTGTCTGGCAAACATAAAGAACCCTTATTTGTATCTATTTTATTACATGGTAATGAACCCACAGGTTTTTTAGCAATTCAACTACTACTAAAAAAATATCAAAATCGATCTTTGCCTCGCTCACTTTCGATCTTTTTTGGAAATACCCTTGCAGCCAGCAAAGGTTTAAGAAGATTAGATGATCAACCTGATTTCAATCGAATTTGGCCAGGCACTCCTTTTCCTACTAGCCCAGAAACGGAGATGGCAACAACGATTGTTGAGATCATGCAAAATAAGAATCTCTTTGCCAGTATTGATATTCATAACAATACTGGGCTGAACCCACACTATGGCTGTATCAATAAACTCGAACCACAGTTTCTACAACTTGCTACGCTGTTTGCCCGCTTTGTGATCTATTTTAATAATCCCAAAGGAGTGCAATCCGCAGCTTTTGCAGAAATTTGCCCAGCAATCACTTTAGAGTGTGGCCGTCCTGATCAACAGTTTGGTGTTGTACATGCCTTGGAGTTTGTTGACAGTTGCTTAAATTTAACAGAATTACCCAATCATCCTGTTCATCAACAGGATATTGATCTATTTCATACAGTTGCTCAAGTGTGTATCAAAGACGAAATTGATTTTAGTTTTCACGATGAAAATACGGCACTACTACTCAGTGAAGATATTGAACAACTAAATTTTACAGAAATAGCAACCGGAACGATGCTAGGCCAGCTTAATAATACTAAACAACTACCAGTCGTTGCTAAAGATGAAGATGGTAACGATGTTAGTGAACAGTTCTTTGTCATTGATCATGACAATTTGACCATTAAACGGCCTACGATGCCTTCAATGTTGACCTTGGATGAAAAAGTTATCCGACAGGACTGTCTATGTTATCTGATGGAGAGAATACACCTCTAGATCATTGGCAAAGACTTCACAGATTTTATTTGGTCACACTAAAGCTTTCACCACAACCACAAGCTGAAACCACATTTGGGTTATTAAACTTAAAACTTTGATTCAATCCCTGTTTCACAAAGTCCAGTTCCATACCATCTAATAGAGGCATACTTGACTCGGCAACAACAATTTTAACCCCATCTTGTTCTATCACTACATCATTATCTGATGCAGTTTCAGCAAAATCTAGAGCATAGCTATATCCTGAACAACCACTTTCTGTCACACCTATACGCAAACCAATGCCTGACCCACGTTTTGCAACCATTTCGCTTACTCGATTTACTGCAGATCCAGTTAATTTAATCATTTGTTACCTATTCATTAAATGTTTAAAACGATCAACTTCTTTAGTTAATATGACCACTAATTGTTCAATTTGTTCAAGTGTATTGTATTGTGACACACTCACCCGAATTGCTCCCAACGCAGTTACATCATCAATACCCATTGCTGTTAATACATGACTTGGGGTTTGCTGGCCTGTGCCACAAGCTGAACCACTCGATACGGCAATACCTTGTCGGTCAAGAGTCATCAATAAGGTTTCAGCATCAAAACCCTGAACTGAAAAAAATACCGTATTAGCCAAACGATTCGCTTCCTTAGCAAATATTGTCACTTCTGGTAAGCTCTGTAATCTGACTTCAAGTAAATCACGTAATCGTCGACAATGGCGTTGGTAGCGTTCCAGATTTTGGACTGCCGATTGTGCAGCAGCTCCGAATCCAACAATAGCAGGGACATTTTCAGTACCACTACGCAAACCATTTTCCTGACCACCACCAACAATAAATGCTGGACAATCAAAATCATGACTAACAATCAATGCACCAATTCCTTTCGGACCACCAAATTTATGGGCAGATAAACTCATTGACTGTACACCAACAGCATTAAAATTAATTTCAAGCTTACCGGCAGCTTGTACAGCATCACAATGAAATGGGATCTGTTTTTTGCGTGTAATTCTGGATAATGACTTAATATCCTGAATCAATCCTGTTTCATTATTCGCCCACATTACCGACACCAATCGTGTTTTATTCGTCAGTACAGCGGACAAAGCATCTTCATTCACTCGACCACTTTTATCAACAGCTAAATGAGTAACATCAAATCCATATTCAGTTAATCGAGCAGCCGGTTCCAATATTGACGGATGTTCAATGGGACTGATAATTACATCACCACCAGAATATAGTTGTGACACACTTGCCAGTACCTGATTATTAGCTTCGGTACCACCACTGGTAAAAATAACTTGTGATGGATGGACCTTGACCAGCTCTGCAACCTGTTGGCGAGCCTGATCTAGTGCGGTTAGAGCAAAACGGCCAAAGCGATGACTACTGGATGGATTACCTTGCTGTTGCTGCAGATAGGGCAACATAGCATCAAGCACACCATCTGCCAGACCTGTGCCAGCATTGTTGTCCAGATAACTAAATTCCATCAAACTTTATGACTGTGTCCTTGTCACCACTTTTCGTGCTTTGATAGTTTCTAACGACGTAGCCTAAGGTAATTCCAGCCAGATAATTTTGTATTTGTTCACTCAAACTTGTCCAAAGTTCATGACTTAAACACGGTTCACCATCATGGCAATTTGCCTTACCTTCACATGCTGTATTATCAATTTTTTCATCGACAGCAGTAATAACATCCAATACAGTAATCTCTTCAGCAGACCGGCTTAATTGATAGCCACCACCTGGTCCACGTGTACTACTTACCAAGCCTTGCTTACGTAATCGAGAAAATAACTGCTCCAAATAGGACAGTGAAATACATTGGCGATCAGATATATCAGCTAGTGTAATTGCTCCCAAACCATAGTTCAGACTCAAATCCAGCATAGCTGTAACAGCATAGCGACCTTTTGTTGTTAAGCGCATTCTGAATACCCATTGTTTTTTTAATGGAATTGATTCTCACATACCCTAGTATTTTAGTCAACTTCTTAATCAGTTTGGTCAGATTCTAAATCACAGTGATCAAGTTCAGGCATGGAAACATCGGGTATTTCACCACCTAACTGATGAATTGTTTCTGCCATAGTTTCAACACGTTTATCCAATGCATGGATATGCTCGATCAATCCGTGTATTGCAGTAGCCACAGGATCAAGTGTTTCACTAGATGTGCCATAAGCATCAAAACCCACTAATTGTGCCAGTTTCTGCTGTTGCTTTTCATCTTCACTTAAAGTTGTTTTTACTACACGTCCAGGAACACCAATTACTGTTTCTCCAGCAACTACATCTTTGACAACTACAGCATTAGATCCAATTCTGGCACCTTCATGTACACAAATAGGTCCTAATACTTTTGCACCAGCACCGACCACAACATTATTTTCTAATGTAGGATGTCGTTTACCTTCTTTCCATGAAGTTCCACCTAAAGTCACACCATGATAAAGGGTGCAATCATCACCAATCTCAGCTGTTTCACCGATAACAACACCCATACCATGATCGATAAAAAACCGGCGGCCAATTTTGACTGCTGGGTGAATTTCAATACCAGTTAACCAACGACTAATGGTCGATGAAAATCGAGCTAACCATTTCAAATTATGCAACCATAACCAATGGCTCAAGCGATGCCATTGAACTGCTTGAACACCGGGTGAAGTAGTAATAATCTCAAAAACATTACGCGCAGCAGGGTCACGATCAAATACACATTGGACATCTTCCTTAATTTGATGCCACAAACTAACTTGTTCCACCATTACTCTCCTCCCTTATCTTGTTGCTTAGTTTCAGCTGCACGCAAAATGCCATGCAGAATTTGTAATTCATTTCTATCCAGATCTGCACGGTTAAATAATCGGCGTAATCGACGTATTAGATTACGTGGTTTTTCTGGATCCAAAAAGCCAATAGTCGTCAATGACTGCTCAAAATGATTATAAAGATGTTCCAAATCTTCAGAATCAATAGCTTCTCGATCTTCACCGATACGTCCAATCTCAATAGTTGGATCAAAACTCATCTTTAATTCATAAGCTAAGACTTGTACTGCAGCAGCTAAGTTCAAAGAACTATATACAGGATTTGCTGGAATATTAATTAAATGCAGACAACGATCTAACTCTTCATTTGATAAACCTGAATGTTCTCGACCAAATACTATTGCAATATTAGTTTCGTCTGAAGCTTGTTGAATTTTCTCCACTGCTTCACGCGGGTTTACTACTGGAACCGGCAAATGACGTAGCCGTGCACTCATTCCATAGACCTGTTGACAACCTGCAATTGCAGCATCCAAACTATCATGGACAACAGCCTTTGCTAGCACATCATCTGCTCCTGACGCCCGGGCAGTTGCCTCTGCACTTGGATATATCTTTGGCTCCACTAAATGTAAATTCGACAATCCCATCGTTTTCATTGCCCGTGCCGCAGCACCTATATTCCCCGGGTGTGTTGTACCTACAAGTACAAACCGAATGTTATCTAATATTTTCATGACTCTTTTCTCGTGAGAAACATTGCATCGCCATAGCTAAAGAAGCGATATTTTTGTTCAATTGCATGTTGATAGGCATTCATTATATTTTCTTTACCAGCAAAGGCTGACACCAACATCAATAAAGTTGATTCCGACAAGTGGAAATTAGTAATCATCGCATCAATACTGTTGAATTGATAACCTGGATAAATAAAAATATCAGTCTCACCTTTAAACGGTTTGATTTTCCCAGATTTTGAAGCACTCTCCAATGCTCTTACACTGGTCGTTCCAACAGCAATCACCCTTCCTCCTCGTGCTTGAGTAGCCTTGACTTGTTCACATACAGATTCTGTTACTTCAATACGCTCTGAATGCATTTGATGGGTTTTAATATCATCTACACGCACTGGTTGAAAAGTCCCAGCACCAACATGCAAGGTCACTTGTGCAGTTTCAATACCTAAGTTTTCAATTGTGTCCAACATCGATTGGTCAAAGTGTAAACCTGCTGTCGGTGCTGCCACCGCACCTATATGCTGAGCATAAACTGTTTGATATCGATCTAGATCTTCTTGCTCAACTTCACGCTCAATATAGGGTGGAAGCGGTAAACGCCCATAAGTTTCTAATGTTTGGGTCACCGTAGTTTCAACATGAAAATAAAGTTCAAATAGAGCACCTTGGCGCCCAACTACTTCAACATCTAAAATATCTTCTAATAATATATGTCGCCCTGCTTTTGGAGACTTGCTACTACGAATATGCGCTAAAACTCGATCTTCATCCAGCACCCGCTCCACCAGAACTTCCACTTTACCGCCACTATCTTTTTGGCCTAATAAACGTGCAGGAATAACCTTAGTATTGTTAAATACCAACAAATCATCAGGTCGTAACAATGTAGGTAAATCAATGAATTGCAAATCATTGACCAAGCCACTAGTTCCATCAAGTGACAATAATCGACTTGCCGTACGTTCCTTTGATGGAAACTGGGCAATTAACTCTGGTGGGATATTAAATTGAAAATCTGTAAGTTGCATGGTGGGAGATCATAACAAACCGCCCTGTTGGAGAATATTTATTAATCGCTCAAACTTTTATGAATTTGGTGATCAATGAATACCATTAGTTCTTTAAGTTCAACATCTGCTTGTAATTTATTATCTATAACAAGACTCGATAAGCCATGCATTAATGACCATATATAAATTGCTTGGTTCTTTGGGTCATCACAACATATCGCCTTAACTTCTTGCAGAAGTTCGATTATCATCAATAATTCTCTGAAAGCATCATCACAGGTAGCACGCAGCTTCTCGTTTTCCTGAATAACCGTATCACCAAACATCAATCGGTAATAAGCTGCATTTTCAATCGCAAAGTTGATGTACGCTTGCCCCATCATTCTAAATCGAGTTATCTCATCTTTTGATTCATCTAATCGTGCTACTCGTAAAGCTTCACTGAACTGTCTAAATCCTTCAATCGCCGTTGCTGTTAGTAATGCTGACTTATCATCAAAATGTCGATATGCTGCCGTACGTGAGACCCCTACCCATTCACTTAAATTTCGCATCGTAATACTTGAAACACCCTGCTGATTAATCATTTCAATCGTCGCATTAATCAATGCAGTTCGTAAGTCGCCATGATGGTATTTTTGTTTATTTTCCTTAGCCATATTATCAATCTAACACTTAATGTTGACACGGTCTACTTAAAGACATACAATCAATGTAACTCTTGTCAACATCGAGCTTGTTTAATGTTAATTAGGAATAACCTTTTCTATCTTTTTCTGACACTTTTATCACATCCAGTATTTGCTGCTGATATAACGGTAACAGTTGAAAACATAAAGAATACTGATGGTGCAATTCATATTGCTTTATTTACTGCCACTGACAATTTCCCTGACTCATCTACACGAACAGAAGGCATGGTTATGGAAACTGAACAGGACTCTGTCACAGGAACATTTAGCAACCTGCCTGAAAATGACTATGCAATAGCCGTTTTTCATGATGAAAATGGTAATGGGAAATTAGATAAAAACTTCTTTGGCATACCTAAAGAACCCTACGGCTTTAGCGGTAATAGTACTGGTCTAACCCCACCAAGCTTTAATGAAGCCAGTACAACACTAGCAACAGATGACGTGAGTCTTAATATAACGTTGAGGTGAATCATGGAAACATATTTAATTTTAAAAACTGTTCACATTATTGGTGCCATTTTATTTTTAGGTAATATCATCATTACAGGTTGGTGGAAATTCATGGCTAATAGAACTGGCAATCCTGTAATTATCGGCTTTGCACAACGACAAGTGACATTAACAGATTTTGTGTTTACAGCGGGCGGCTCTGCAATACTTTTTGTTGCCGGAATAGCTAATATTCTCCTCTACGACATAAGCATCACTACTAACTGGATAATGTGGGGGCTAGGTTTGTTCACTCTATCTGGCATTATCTGGGGTGTCATACTTATTCCTATCCAAATCAAACAGGCACGTGAAGCCAAACAATTTACTGCTGACACAGTTATATCTGAACTGTACTGGAAACGAGAACTTCAATGGTATATATACGGTATCACGGCTACTATTTTACCGGTAATAAGTGTGCTATTTATGGTGATGAAACCTAGTTAACCTAAACTCGAGATAATTAAATTAGAGGTAACAAACATGAAATCTAAGCTAATCTTAATTACTGGTGCATCAAGTGGAATTGGTGCCGAAATGGCAAAACAATTTGCACA
>QNEY01000029.1 GCA_003645385.1 Gammaproteobacteria bacterium
AAATTATTGAGCAAGTCTTGTCTAAAATGCCTGCGGGCAATGGTGATACTTTGGAGCAAGTACTGGCTGATGACCAACAGGCTAGGCAGTTAGCTAAAGACTTGATAAAGTAATATGCAGTCATTGTTTTTTTTCCTGATTGTACTTGCAATATTGATTGTAGTGCATGAATTTGGTCATTTTTGGGTTGCACGACGTTGCGGGGTAAAAGTTCTCAAGTTCTCAGTTGGTTTTGGTAAGCCTTTATGGAAAAAAAAAGGCCTTGATGGCACTGAATATGTATTAGCAGCAATACCTTTAGGTGGTTTTGTCAAAATGCTTGATGAGCGTGAAGGTGACGTTCCAGCTCAGGATCTTGATAAAGCTTTTAACAGGAAACCGCTACGTTCGCGTGTTGCAATTGTAGCTGCAGGCCCTATAGCCAATCTATTATTTGCTGTTGTCGCATACTGGTTTATTTTTGTGGTAGGAATACCTGGTGTACGTTCGATTATAGGCGAAGTTACAGTGGACTCACCAGCCAGTTATGCACAATTAATAGCTGGTGATGAAATTAAAGCCGTTAATGATCGAATAACGCCTACATGGTTAAGTGTTCATAAAGCTTTGTTGAGACTGACAGAGACTGGCGGTGTAGCCGAATTAACAATTAATTCTGGTGGTGTTGAGATAGAACGTGAACTCGAAATTTTAAAAAGAGAGTTTGATTCATCTAGAGTAAGATCTTTATTGCAGGCTCTTGGCATCACACCTGTTAGTGTTGAATTGAAACCAATTATTGGTGCGATAGTGAAAGGTGGGGCGGCAGAACAGGCAGGTATACAAATTGGTGATTTACTAGTGTCTGCAAATGGTGAATTGATAAATAGCTGGATGGGATGGGTTGAGTTAATCAGAGCAAACCCAGATAAATTATTGAACATCACAGTTGAGCGCTCGGGTAAGGCAATAATTTTATCATTAACGCCGATTATGACGGATGAAAATATTGGCCAGATAGGTGCAGGTGTTGATAGTAGTCATTCCAAAGTTCCTACTGAATTACAAGCAGAGTTGCGTTATGGACCAATACAAGCGATAGGACAAGCTATTTTTGAGACTTGGTATTTTTCAATATCAACCATAAAAAGTATAGCTGGTATGCTGACTGGCACTGTCTCGAGCAAAGATATTGGCGGTCCAATCAGTATCGCCCAATACGCCGGCTCCTCTGCAGATAGAGGGTTAATTTCTTTTGTCGGTTTCTTGGCAATGATCAGTATTAGTTTGGGTATTCTAAATTTATTGCCCATTCCGATACTAGATGGGGGGCATTTGGCCATGTACTTTGTAGAATGGTTGCGTGGTACACCATTATCAGAACAAATACAGCTTCAAGGACAGAAGATAGGTATTGTTCTACTTTTGATGTTGATGTTTTTAGCATTTTTCAACGACTTATCAAGACTGTTTGGCGAATAGGGATATTGCAGGTAAACTAACGCATTCGACTGAAAGACTCTAATCAAGAATAAATGAATAAATTACTCACAGCCATACTATTACTGATACTCACTAGCGTAGCCATTGCTGATAGTTTTGTGATCAAAGATATTCGTGTTGAAGGTCTACAACGTATTTCAGCCGGTACAGTCTTTAATTTCATAGCAGTCAAAGTGGGCGATGAGATGACTAATAAAGATGCAAAAAGCATTATTCGTTCTTTATTTAAATCTAAATATTTTGATGATGTTCAAGTTGAACGCCAAGATGACGTATTAGTAATCAAAGTGAATGAACGACCAGCAATATCCAGTATTGAACTTGTTGGTAATAAGGATATGGATAGCAAAGAGTTATTACAGTCTTTAAGTAACATTGGTTTTTCTGAAGGTCAGGTATTTGAACAAGCGATGCTTGAACGTGTTGAGTTAGAGCTAGAACGTCAATATTTTAGCCGTGGTAAATATGGAATAACTATAGACTCAGATGTAACGCCATTAGATCGTAATCGTGTGGCAATACGTATTAATATGGCCGAAGGTGTGGCTGCTACTATTGGTAATATCAATATCGTGGGTAACACTTCATTTGATGAAGACGACTTGAAAATTGAGTTTCAATCATCGACTGGAAATTTGCTTTCCACATTTACACGAGATAATCAATATTCACGTCAAAAGTTATCAGCAGATTTAGAATCGTTGCGTTCATTTTATCTGGATCGAGGCTACGTTGATTTTACGGTGGAATCTACACAAGTTTCAATTACAGATGATAAAAAGCAAATGTTCATCACGATCAATATATCGGAAGGTGAACAATATAGCATTAAGGAAGTGCATCTAGCAGGTGATTTGATAGTTCCAGAAGAAGAATTATTTGAGTTGGTTCTTATCAAACAGAATGCTGTTTTCTCACGTAAAGTAATTACTAAAAGTACAGAGTTAATAACAAATCGCTTAGGTAATGATGGTTATGCTTTTGCAAATATTAATGCTGTTCCTGAAATTGATCGTGAAAATCGGCAAGTAATATTGACGTTTTTTATTGACCCTGGGCGTCGAGCTTATGTTCGCAGAATTAGTATTTCGGGTAATACTAAAACACGAGATGTAGTATTACGGCGTGAGTTTCGACAACAAGAAGCTTCGTGGATTTCTACTGAGAAGGTTGAACAATCTCGATCTCGAATTCAACGTTTAGGGTATTTTGAAAGTGCTAATGTTGAAACTGTACCGGTATCAGGGACTACAGATCAGGTGGATCTTGATTTTAATGTAATAGAAACATCATCAGGCAGTTTGTCTGCTGGTCTAGGTTTTTCTGACTCAGAGGGGTTAATTTTCAACGCAAATGTTAGCCAAAAGAACTTTCTGGGAAGTGGCAAACACATAAGCTTTGGTTTTAATAATAGTAGTGTAAACACGTTATATAGCTTTGGTTTTACCAATCCATTTGCTACTGTAGATGGAATTAGTCAGGGCTTTAATTTGTTTTTTAGAGAAACTGATACTGAAGATGCCAATATTGTTGGGTTTAATACTGATACTTGGGGTGGCGACATCAATTGGGGTATTCCGATATCTGAAGATAATCGCCTATTTTTAGGGGTGGGATATGAAAATACTGAAATAAGACTACCTGCAGATAATACAGTTGAACGTTATCAAGACTTTATTGAGAGAGAGGGTGATCAATATGATACCTATGCAATCACATTAGGTTGGTCTAGTGATTCGCGTGATAGTGCTATTCTACCAACAAGAGGTATGTCTCAACGTGTGACTTCTGAGTTGGCGACACCTATTGGTTCATTACAATTTTATAAATTACGCTACAAAGTTAGCTGGTTTACTCCTATATCTGACAAACTTACCTTCTCTTTACGAAGTGACTTAGGTTATGGTGATGCTTATGGAGATACATCAGAATATCCATTCTTTGAGAACTTTTATGCTGGTGGTATGCGTAATGTTAGAGGTTATAAGGCCAATACTCTTGGTGTAAAAACAGCTGAGGGCGAAGCGGTGGGTGGTAATTTGTTAACAACAGGTAGTGCTGAGGTGATTTTCCCAATTCCATTTTTTACGAAAACTCTTAGATCTTTCCGCCTGTCGGCTTTTGCAGATGTTGGTAATGTTTATGATATTGAACAAGACTTTGATGCGGGTTTATTACGCTATTCTGCCGGTATTTCAGCTATTTGGCTTTCACCATTTGGTGCAATGTCGTTTGCTGTAGCTCAACCGTTTAATGAGCAAGATGGTGATGAAACAGAAAGCTTTCAATTCCAATTGGGCTCAACGTTTTAGTGTAAGTTAATTTTTTGGAGAAAAGAGTGAAAAATAGTAAGTTTATTTGGTTGTATTTTATTCTTGCCATAGTTGCAACGTCGATAAATGCTGCTGAGATGAAGATTGGCGTAGTTAATGCTGGGGCAGTTTTGGATAAATCACCTCAAAAAACTGCAGCATTAGCAAGGCTTGAAAAAGAGTTTGCAACACGTAGTAAGTCAATAGCTAATAAAGTTAAGTCCTTACGAAGTAAGCAAGATAAATTTTCTAAAGACAGTGCTATTCTAGGTGCAGATGAACGTAAAGAAAAAGAACGTGCACTCATAAGTGAACAGCGTGACTTAAAACGTTTGCAAGATGAATACAATGAAGATTTGTCTATCCGTCGAAATGAAGAACTACGTAAGCTTGAAACAGAAATCGCGAAAACTATCATTGATTTGGCAAAAAAAGAATCTTATGACTTAGTTGTCTATCAGGGTGTTATTTATGCAAGTGACAAAGTAGATATGACTACTAGAGTGTTGGAGCTTCTTAAATCAAAGTCTAAATAACGGCTCGATGACTATGTTGACGTTGGGCCAGATAGCTGAGCATATTGGTGGGGTTGTAAAAGGAGATGAGGCTTTTCAAGTTGATAGTGTTGGCACACTACAATCTGCAAAAACTAATCAACTCAGTTTTTTATCTAACACCAAATACAAAAAATATCTGGCTACAACGCGAGCAGGAGTGGTTATTGTAAATAAGAAAATGCAAGCGGACGTTCCTCACCATGCAATTGTTGTAGATGACCCTTATGTTGCCTATGCCAAGGCTGCTAGCCTATTAAATCCAGTTAAACAACATCAAGCAGGTATTCATAATGGTGCTTCTGTAAGTCCTGATAGTCTAGTTCACCCAAGTGTTTCAGTTGGTGCCCAAGCGGTGATCGAAGCAGGTGTAGAATTGGCAGAAAATGTCATAGTTGGTCCTGGTTGTATAGTTCAAAATAATGTGAAAGTAGGGACAGGTACACGATTAATTGCCAATGTCACACTTTGTGATGGTGTACAGATTGGTAAGCGAGTTCTGATTCATCCTGGCGTAGTTATTGGTGCCGATGGCTTTGGCATAGCGAATGATGATGGAACATGGATAAAAGTCCCCCAGTTAGGTAGTGTTAGAGTTGGTAATGATGTAGAAATCGGTGCTAATACGACAATTGACCGTGGTGCTCTAGATGACACAGTCATTGGTAATGGTGTGAAATTAGATAATCAAATCCAGATTGGCCATAATGTAGTTATTGGAGAGAATACAGTTATTGCCGGATGTGCTGGGGTAGCAGGTAGCACACGGATAGGGAAAAATTGTGTAATTGGTGGCGCAGTGAACTTGGCGGGTCATATTGAGATAGCCGATGGCGTCCAATTAACGGGTGGAACCGGAGTGACCAAGACGATCACAGAATCAGGTGTATATTCTTCAGGAATGCCAGCAGAACCAAATCAACAATGGCGTAGAAATATCATTCGTTATAGGCAATTAGATAAACTTGTGGAACGTGTAAAACAGTTAGAAATACACAATAAATAATATCAGACACTTTGTCATTTTAATCTAGCCATCGTAAGATACGTACACCGCTCTATATTTTTACAGAATTTGAGGATATAACAATTGAACACTATTGACATACATGAGATTCAAAGGCTTTTACCTCATCGATATCCTTTTCTATTAATAGATCGTGTTATTGATTTTACACCCGGTGAACACTTGGTTGGCATTAAGAATATTTCTTACAATGAGCCACAATTTACAGGTCATTTCCCAAAACGAGTCATTATGCCTGGTGTATTGATTTTAGAATCATTAGCACAGGCCACTGGATTATTAGCCTTTAAAACGGCTACTGATCTTCATTCAGACAATGCTCTTTACTATCTTGCTGGTATTGATAATGCACGTTTTAAAAAGCCGGTAGAACCAGGTGATCAATTAAAATTGGAAGTTACAATAGTTACCAGTAAGCGAAATTTTTGGAAGTTTAAGGGTGTAGCTAGTGTTGATGGGGATGTGGTTGTCAGTGCTGACATTCTGTGTGTTCATCAAGAAATGCCTAAATGATCCACGAAACAGCAATTATTGATCCTGCTGCAGTTATTGCTGATAATGTCAAAATTGGTCCATATTCAATTATTGGGGCTGATGTTGAGATTGGTTCTGGTTGTGAGATTGAGTCACATGTAGTTATTAAAGGTCCAACAAAGATTGGAAGTAATAATAGAATTTATCAGTTTGCATCCATTGGTGAACAACCACAGGATAAAAAGTATGCGGGTGAGCCAACAACACTCGAAATAGGTGATAATAATCTTATTCGTGAAAATGTCACTATCAACCGGGGCACAGTCCAAGGTGGTGGTATTACCAAGATTGGTAATGATAATTGGATTATGGCCTATGTCCATATTGCACACGACTGTATTATAGGAAATGAAAATATATTTGCTAATAATGCCTCTTTAGCAGGCCATGTTATTGTTGGTGATTTTGTTATATTAGGTGGCTTCACATTGATAAGCCAGTTTAATATCATAGGCTCTTATTCCTTTAGTGCTATGGGTAGTGTTATTTCTCGGAATGTACCACCATATGTACTTGTTTCAGGTCATATGGCAAAACCAGTTGGGATTAATGCTGAAGGATTACGCCGTCGTAGTTTCTCAGATGCTCAAATTAAAAATATTCGACAGGCTTATAAATTAGTTTATCGATCAGGTCTACGGGCAGAAGAAGCCGAGCAGAAGCTTGAACAAATCAGTCAGGAACAGTCTGAGATCAAAATCTTCAGCGAGTTTTTAAATGTACAACAAGGTGGAATTATCCGGTAACAGATTAATGTTACCGGATAGATTTTAGAGAGCAATCAATCGTTTGAGGGTGTAGAGTTGATTCTATGAATCGTTAAGTCGGCACCGTTATATTCTTCTTCTTGTGATAAACGCAGTCCCATAACTTGTTTCAGTACACCGTAGACAATATAGCCCCCTACGAAGGCGATAGTTATGCCGAGAGCGGTACCAATCAATTGAGATGTGATACTTACACCACCCAGCCCCCCTAGAGCTAGTTGGCCGAAGATACCAGCAGCAATACCACCCCAAACTCCACACAGGCCATGCAAAGGCCAGACACCTAAAACGTCATCAATTTTCCATTTGTTTTGGGTTAAGGTAAACATATAAACAAACAAGCCGCCAGCAACCCCACCAGTAACAAGGGCACCGAGAGGGTGCATAATATCTGAGCCAGCACAAACGGCGACTAGGCCGGCCAATGGACCATTGTGTACGAAACCAGGGTCATTACGACTTACCAAGCAGGCTACTAATGTTCCACCAACCATTGCCATCAGTGAGTTAACGGCAACAAGACCACTAATACCATCAATTTCTTGTGCTGACATTACGTTAAACCCAAACCAACCTACGGTTAAAATCCATGCTCCTAAGGCAAGGAATGGAATATTTGATGGTGGGTGTGCATAAACTTCGCCTTGTTTGCCATAGCGTCCATGACGTGGTCCAAGATGTAAGACTGCAGCCAGTGCAATCCAACCACCAACAGCATGAACTACTATCGAACCTGCAAAATCATGGAAACTTGCACCGAAGCTATTTTCTAACCAAGCTTGAATGCCAAATAAGCCATTCCAACTGATGCCTTCAAATAAGGGGTAGATAAGACCCGCTAGGATAAAAGTAGCTATTAACTGGGGGTTGAATTTAGCGCGTTCAGCAATGCCACCAGAAACGATAGCTGGAATTGCTGCAGCGAAGGTTAATAAGAAAAAGAATTTTACTAGGGCGTAACCGCTGCTCTCAACTAATGCGGGTCCGGCTTGTAAAAAATTTATACCGTAGGCGATGCTATAACCAATAAAAAAGTAGGCTATGGTTGAAACAGCAAAATCCATAATGATTTTTACTAAGGCGTTAACTTGATTTTTCTTACGTACGGTACCCACTTCAAGGAAAGCAAACCCAGCATGCATGGCTAAAACCATAATAGCACCAAGAAGAATAAATAGAACATCAGTTGAATTTTGCACAATAATTGCCTTAAGTTTGAAGAGTCATGTATTTATAGCAAAAAACGCACCAAAATAGAACGCCAATCTAAAACAGTTACTTAGTAGGGCGGTGTCATAATCAAGCCTGTGCGAGCGCACCAAGCTGGTGCTTTCGGATATTGTGTGCACCAGCATGGTGCGTAATGTATTTTATTTATGTTATGTGATCAACTCCCCATTGATTAGCACTTTAACGTATAATTTCCGCTTTAAGTTTTGAGCACTTTAGTAGGTGTGTAAACAGTGATTTGAGGAGAATAGGTGTGGATATATATGCATCGGATGAAGAAAAAGGCGAAGAGATAAAGCAATGGTGGCGTGATAATGGCACCTCAGTCATCGTGGGATGTATATTGGGTGTAGCCGTTCTTTTTGGTGGTCGATATTGGATGACGTACCAACAAACTAATGCTGAAAATGCATCTAATATTTATCAAAAAGTAATTAGCAATCTCGTTAATGATGATTTTTCAGAAGCTGAAAACTCCGCACAACAATTATTGAGTGAGTTTGCCAATACACCTTATGCTGTATTTGCCGCATTTGAAATGGCACAACAGTCAATGCGTAATGATGACTTGGCTACAACAAAAACATATCTGGAATGGGTCATGACTAATGCCAAGCTAGCTGGTCAGACTGAGATTGCACGTTTACGTTTAACGCAGTTACTACTCAATGAGGCGCAATACCAACAAGCTTTAGAGTTCGCAGAACAGTCGGAAACGGCTGCTTTTGACTCATTATTTACTGAATTACGTGGTGATATTTATGCTGCACAGGGCCAAGTAGCACAAGCTCGAGCAGCTTATCAAAGTGCGTTGTTAAAGTTGAGTCCAGGTGAACCGCGTCAGGTGTTATTACAGCTAAAACTTGATGATATGGCTGGATCTCAGGATGGTTAAGGTGCTACTACGAACTACTGCAGCACTGGCAATTATATTTACATTGACAGCTTGCGCTACTGTTCATGAATTTTTTGATGACACTGTCTATGAATTGCCACCAGCTGAGCTGATTGAGTTCACCCCTGAATTTGATCCCAAGATTGTTTGGTCTGTTAATACCGGTGGTGCTGACAATGATTACACGGATCTTGCAGTGTGGATACTAGGGGATATGATTGTTGCTGTTGACTATGAAGGAGAAGTCTCTAGTTATGATGTGCAGACTGGACGTCGACTGTGGAAAGTGGATCTAGATGTTGATGTCACAACAGGTGCTGGTGGCGGAGAGGGATTGATTCTAATTGGTACCCAGAAAGGAGAAATTCTGGCATTGGATCAAACAAATGGTATGCTGAATTGGCGGGTTCAGCTGAGTAGTGAAGTGCTTGCACCACCAAAAGCAGCAATGGGTGTTGTTGTCGCACGAACATCTGATGGCCGGTTATATGGAATGTCAACGACAGATGGTCATATTATGTGGAACTATCAGCGCGCGGTTCCTTTACTAAGTTTACGTGGTGCTGGCACACCAGTGTTAGTCGATGACAAAGTGATTGCTGGTTTTGCTAATGGTAAATTAGCAGCACTATCGATTAGTGATGGCAAGGTTATTTGGGAGACAAATGTCGCTGTAGCGCGTGGTCGGACTGAAATGGATAGATTGGTAGATGTCGATTCAGAACCTGTTATTCGTAATAACAGAGTATATGCAGTTTCTTATCATGGCCAGCTTGTAGCTATGGATCTAGATACTGGCGAAAAACTTTGGTCTCGTGATATGTCATCACGTACAGGTCTGGATGTTGATCCTGATAATGCTATTTATGTAACTGATGAAGATGGTTATGTCTGGGCCTTACATGATGGTACAGGTGATGCTTTATGGCGACAAACACGATTATTAAGACGTAAGGTTTCTGCGCCAATTATTGCAGGTAATTATATCCTTGTTGGTGATTTTGAAGGTTATATACACTGGATCTCTCGTGAAGATGGCCGTTTTGTAGCTCGTAAAGAAATTGCTGATGGTGCTATTCGTAGTAAACCTGTGTTGAAAGATGATCTAGTCTTTATTACTGGTGTTGACGGTACATTAACAGCAATTCAAGTGCAGTAATTGATGAAACCTATTATTGCACTTGTTGGTCGTCCAAACGTTGGTAAATCAACTTTATTTAATCGTTTAACTCAAACTCGTGATGCTCTGGTAGCTGATTTTTCTGGCCTTACCCGAGATAGAATCTATGGCACTGTGGAGAGTGATGACTGTAGTTTTATTCTGATTGATACGGGCGGTTTGTTGGATCAACGTGATGATATGGCAGATTTGATGCGTAAGCAGGCTGAGTTAGCCATCGAAGAAGCTGATTTGGTTTTCTTCTTGGTTGATGGGCGTGCAGGCTTAGTTGCTGCAGATCAGATTATTGCTCAAAAGCTACGTAATCTAGGTAAACCTACGATTCTGATTGTGAATAAAGCGGAAGGCGAGCTGAAAGAAATTATGGCTGCGGAGTTCTATTCTATAGGGCTAGGCGAGCCTCAAGTTATTTCGGCATCACAGGGAAGAGGGATGGCTAACTTATTGTCAACACTTCAAGATGCGGTGCCTGCTGTTTTAAGATCTGACAGGGATGAGCAAGACGAAGATAGTGGGCAAGATAAAGGTATTCGACTCGCAGTACTAGGTCGTCCCAATGTAGGAAAATCTACATTAATTAATCGTATTATGGGCGAGGAACGTGTAGTAGCATTTGATGAACCGGGTACAACGCGTGACAGTATTCATATCCCATTCGAGAAAGATGGTACTGAATATACTTTGATCGATACTGCCGGTGTGCGTAGGCGTTCAAAAGTTTCAGAAATGTTAGAAAAATTCAGTATTGTAAAAACATTGCAGGCATTGGAAGATGCTAATGTGGTGTTATTAGTATTGGATGCACATGAAGGAATTGTTGAGCAAGACCTTCATTTAGCCGGACTGATTATTGAAAGTGGCCGAGCGGTAGTTATTGCTGTTAATAAATGGGATGGTCTAGAAAAAGCAGAACGTGAATGGGTTGAGGCTAATATCGAACGTCGATTGCCCTTTTTAAATTTTGCCAAGACACATTTTATTTCAGCACTTCATGGTAGTGGAGTGGGATTATTATTTAAGTCAGTTAAACAAGCCTATGAATCTGCGATGGCACAAATTCCAACACCAAGATTAACGCGTGTACTTGAAGATGCAGTATCTGATCATCCACCTCCTTTAGTCCATGGTCGACGAATCAAGTTTCGTTATGCGCATCTTGGTGGTAAAAACCCACCACGCATCATCATTCATGGGAATCAAACTGATTCAACCCCAAATAGTTATCGTCGCTACTTAGAAAACACGTTTCGAGATGTCCTTAAATTACATGGAACACCGGTAGTGATCGAGTTCAGAAGTGGGGATAACCCATTTAAGGGTCGAAAGAACAAGTTAACGGACCACCAAGGTACAAAGCGCCAGCGGATGGTTCGGCATAAACATAAATAGTTTAAAAA
>QNEY01000030.1 GCA_003645385.1 Gammaproteobacteria bacterium
AGAACAGTATTAATCATTGTCGATTTACAAAACGATTATTTCAAAGGTGGTAAATGGGAGTTAGAGGGTACTGAAGCTGCAGCTGTAAAAGCAGCAATGTTACTTAATACTTTTCGGGACAAAGGACTGCCTGTAGTGCATGTTCGCCATGAGTTTCCAACCATCGACGCCCCATTTTTTGCACCTAATACTGAGGGTGCAAAAGCACATTCATCAGTACAAGAGCGAGAAGATGAGCCAGTGGTAATTAAACATCAAATAAATAGTTTTAGAGATACCAATCTGAAAGATATTCTTGATGAATTAGCTGTTGATAACATATTAATCTGTGGTGCCATGAGCCATATGTGTATTGATGCGGTTACACGTGCAGCTAATGATTTTGGTTATATTTGTTCTATTGCACATGATGCCTGTGCAACACTGGAATTAGAGTTTAACGGTGTTACTGTCCCGGCTATCCACGTACACGCTGCTTTTATGGCTGCACTTGGTTTTGCTTATGCAAATGTGGCATCGGCGGATGAACTTTTGGCTGAAATTAGTCAGAAGCCATAGGATTCACATAACAAAACAGTATCAAAAAAAGAAATACACAGGTTGCAGGCAGGCAATTTACAATAAAGGTCACATGGGGGGGCAATGTTGAAGTGCTTTCAGGAGCAACCCAAATGTAATAACTGGTAATGGAATGTGTGTTTGAGGACAGTGATATATACAAAAGTGGGTTAATGGGGCGGGGCCTTTATGTCTTTCCGTCACGAGATTTGACGATAGCCTAGTTGTTGGCCGATAAACCAGCATCTATTGCAGGATACTCACGTGCCATTACGACCTCGGGTCTATTTGAGGAATAATTTAGAACGCACATGTGCACCGGAGTTTCTTATATAAATCGTAAACAGACGCATTCGTAAAACAAACTGGAACTCACGGACTTTCTGAAGGATGCGAATTATTGTTACTACTTTATGGTAGTGTAGCCGTATTTAGTTATCCTCATGATTTAGGAGAAAGTCGGTATGAAAAAATTCCTCCTCGAGAATCCTACTATTACTTTTGGCTTGGGTTTGCCGCTGTTACTCGTTGTATCATTCCTGCTGATTTCAGGGATCCCCAGCCTTCTAGTCACATCGCCGCAATACGATGTGCTTTACGCGACTGAGTACTACAATTACCAGAATGGTGTACAGATATCGGTCATAGACCAGAAGGTTCAGGTTATCTACCAAGACAGTTTGCAGGGTAGGCAGAAACCGCGCCTCTGGCGTTACGACCCAAAAACTGGGGCAGTGAAGGAGATTACTATCGTACTACCTCCCAGCCGGAATACAGCTGGAAAAATGAAAGTTACTCCCGAGGACGCTCCAAAAACGACGCTGATCAATATTCCTGATCTAGAAGGTGTGACTATTGATTCGTCTAGTATTGCACCGGATGGATATGAATTCAGCGTAGGAAGGGATCGTTATTCGAGGAATGTATTCGGTGGTCTGTTTTATTCCTCACGCTATCGATATGAAGCTGTACTGACGAAAAATGGACGCAGCATTCGCCTGCCTAATGCCTCTGGACGATACTACAGCCATAACACTCACTTCATCGGCTGGGTAATGTCACCATGATTTCACTATTGGTCTTCATTGTCATTTTATTGTTAATTGGCGGGGGCGTATGGGGCTGGCCTCTGATCGCTGGAGCTCTTGGTGTATCAAGCGTAATCGATAAGCCCGGCGCACTAAAGAATATAACGCAACTGATGAACACCTACGATATCACGGCCACCGAAGTTGAAACCACCTTTCATGAGCAGGCTACTAGCAGTTCTGTACCCACCCGGCGTAGCAAAGGTGATATCGCCAAGACACTCTTTATTTATCTTGGCGCGATTTTTATTCTCGCAGGCATCAGTACCTATATCGGTATGTTCTGGGATAGCATGGGCAGTGCAATGCGGATTTTCGTAACGCTTGGGGTTGGCTACGTTCTTCTCATTATATTAGTTTCCGCTCTGCATGAAAAAAAATATCCAAGGCTCATTCTGCCACTTACGCTCGCCTGCGTGTTTATGACGACCAGTGGCTGGTTCGTACTTATTGACGAGGTGTTCCCGCGCAGCAATGACTGGCATACTGTCGTGCTTTCTGTATTCGGCATGATGGCCCTGCAGTTGGGCGTGCTCTTTGGTAAATATCGGCTCACAGTGTTGGCATTCACATCACTCTTTTTTGTGTATGGATTTTTACATGTTGGCCTCGATATGCTCGGCGTCTCGATAACGTATATCGCCATTGTTCTTGGCACCTCATTATTCCTAGTGGGCACTGCACTTGCAAAGACGTCTCACCGTGTACTGGTAGAACCTGCTTTGTTGATTGGGACCTGCTGGCTAAACAGTGGTCTTTTTGATCTCGTAGCAGATTTCACTGCCTTCAACTGGGCAAGTCTGATCATAGGTGTGTCTGTGATGTTAACTGCTTACGGTTTCCAAAAGTCGGTACGGTACCCACGTTTGTCAGGTCTTGGCTATTTCATTGGTTCTGTCATGGCCTATAGTGGTTTGTTCGACCTTGTGCAGAACACGTCCTTTGAGCTCCTTTATCTTGCAGTGACAGCGTCAATTCTTTATGCTTGTGTGGTGTTACAAAGCCGGGTTCTGCTGTTGACCACTGTCATTGCGATGCTCTCCTTCATCGGATATTACTCTGCAGAGCATTTCGCAAATTCATTGGGCTGGCCGATCACGCTCGTCCTGATGGGTACTGCTTTCCTAGGTGTCGGTACGCTCGCTATTAAGGTAAAGCAGAAAATCTAACTCGATTCAAATAATTAAAGAGACCAGCATCGTATTTTTCTTGAATTGATTCTCAACTTCCATTCCAATAAGCCATAGAATTTTTGAATTTCTGTTCCACGGGTTTGCTATTCATACATTAAAAGGTATCAAGGCTGCGTGGCAGAGTGGTTATGCAGCGGACTGCAACTCCATTAACACTGGTTCGATTCCGACCGCATCTCCATATTCTTTATATACCCATATCCTTCATTTAGGTTACAGTATCTTTAATCACCTTTTCTAAAGCTGAAAATTATTAGAATAGTGATTGAGCACTAAACAGCGAGTAAAGTGGGTTTTGATATGAATGATGAACAGCAAGATGGCCTATTGCTCCGAGTTTCTGACCGACGTAGCTCATCTCGTCGAACGGGTAAACCAAAAGCGGTCACTCACGATGATGTTAGGAAGTTACGGAAATTGGATGAGGATGCCGAGGTTCAACTCAGAACGAACGATCGTCGTCAGCACGACCGTCGAACTTCAAGTCCCAAATTACTAAATGACGATGAAATAATGACTCTACGTAAGAAATAAAGTTTTTCACCCATTTAGGTTGGCCCTGTTGATAAGCTAAATTCACAACGTAATTTTTCTTGTTTTAACGTTGCCGTTATCGCATCGGCTTGTTTTACCTGATGCTTATTCAGCTCTCCATTAGTTATGAGATAGTTTTTAAGCGCTTCAAATCTAAATACTTGACCTCTCCCATTAAACTCAGTATTAATAGTTTGAATTAATAGATATGGATGAGCATTCCAATTAGTTTGAATGTTCAGTTAATCAGGGATTTGTGTGAATAAGCTACTAGAATACATAAAGAATTTACCTTTTTGGCACTTTATAGCTCTGTTTGTGATTCTTGCAATCATAATTGCCGAAATACTTACTGTCATACAAAGTTATATCCTGTTTGGAGAATTACGCACAGAATTGTTAATCATAGGCTTTTTTACTCCTGCTATTGATGCCTTTGTTATTTTTTTTATTACAGCACTGGTGCTCATGCAATTGAAGGATAAAGAGAGCAAACTGGAATTGTCATCACAAGATTTTCTTGAAAGTGAGCAGAAATATAAAACGTTATTTGAGAAATCAGCAGATGCATTTTTATTGTTGGATGGAGATAGATTTATTGACTGTAATCTTGCAACGGTAAAAATGATGGGCTATAAAAATAAAGAGGAATTGTTGAGCGTTCACCCATCTCAACTATCACCAGATTTGCAATCGGATGGTCAAAAATCACTTGAAAAAGCGAATGAGATGATAGCAATCGCTTTTGAACAAGGCAGTCACCGTTTTGAATGGAACCATAAGCGACGTAATGGTGATGTGTTTCCTGTTGAGGTGCTGCTTACGGCAGTTCCTTTTGGGAAAAAGGAATTGCTTCATGTGGTGTGGCGAGATATTACCGAACGTAAGAAACAGGAAGACCGGCTTGAATATATCGCGAATTATGATGTACTAACGCAATTACCAAACCGCGCCTTATTTACCGACCGTTTTAAGCAAGCTGTTGCTCATACTAATCGTAATCAATTGTTACTAGCTGTTTGTTTTTTAGATTTAGATGATTTCAAACCTGTCAATGACAACTATGGCCATGATATAGGCGATCAATTATTGATTGAAGTATCAGGACGTATTAAAGCTGAGATCAGGGAAGAGGATACTGTTTCACGTCAGGGTGGCGATGAATTTGCTTTGTTGCTTGGTGAAATCACATCTCTTTCAGCGGGGGAGCAATTACTGAAACGAGTCCACCATTCACTTGCTCGGCCTTATATTATCAATGGCTATCCCCATGAAATTAGCGCATCTAGTGGTATGACATTTTATCCATTAGATGAGGGTGATATAGATACTTTGATGCGACATGCTGATCAGGCAATGTATCAAGCAAAATTAGCAGGTAAGAACCGCTATCATTTATTTAATGTTGAGGACGATCAACACGTAATTAACCAGCAGGCTCTATTACACGAAATTGAACAAGCCGTAATGAATAAAGAGTTTCAGTTGTATTACCAACCTAAAGTTAATATGAAAACGGGTAAGGTGTTTGGTGTTGAAGCTTTGATTCGTTGGATACATCCTGAGAAAGGATTAATACCACCTTTAGATTTCTTACCTCTGATAGATGGTACAGACCTAGAAATACAAATAGGTGGTTGGGTTATTAATGAGGCAACGACACAACTTGATAATTGGAACAAACAGGGAGTTGAACTTGAGGTCAGCATCAATATATCTTCTCACCATATACAGTCAGCTGCTTTTTTCGACCAACTTAATGATGCCTTAGATAGGCATCCATCAGTAAATTCACAAGATTTACAATTAGAAATATTAGAAAGTAGTACCCTCGGAGATATTAATGCGATTAGTGGAATTATCAAAAGTTGCCAAAATGTTTTAGGTGTTAAAGTGGCTTTAGATGATTTTGGAACTGGGTATTCCTCTCTAACCCACATGAGGAATCTGTCAGCTGATGTTATTAAAATAGATCAAACATTTGTGCGAGATTTGTTAGACGATCCAAATGACTACAGTATTATTGATGGCATTATTAGTTTGGCTGGTGCTTTCAATCGCGAAGTCATAGCTGAGGGTGTTGAATCTACGGCACATGGTATCGCTCTTCTTCTTATGGGGTGTAGGGAAGCGCAAGGTTATGGTATCTCTCCTCCTATATCCGTTGCTGACCTTTCAATATGGCTTACAAATTACATCCCAAACCAAGAATGGATCAATTTTTGTAAAAAAGAACGTACGGTGCAAGAAGAGAAAATAATATTACTCCAATTAACAACTGAACATTGGTTCAAAAATATCACTAAGGTGATATTGACAATGGAAGATAGTGGGTTTGGGGAATACCTTATTAAATGCCATCTTGGTGAATGGATTGAGCGTTTTCAACGAGAAGGCATTTTTAGTGGGCTATGGCTTGAGAAGCTTCAGCAAGCACATGATGACTTGTATCAATTGGCAAGTAAACTTGTTAAGCAACATCAGGATGGAGATGTTGATACAGCAAGAACTGGACTTGATGGGCTTGAAATAAATTTTGAAAAAGTGAATAAAGTTTTAGAGCAGTATCAAGCGTAATAGCTAGCTATACTAGAATAGGTGATATTGGTACTGATAAATTGGGTGATAGTCACTATTGAACAGAGCATCTTTAATAGATATTTGGTATCAGCATAAGGACAAAGTTATGATAAAAATAATTTTCACTGTTTGGGATGCTGGGGATGTCTGAACTTGTTAACCGAGCCATTCGATTTGCAACAGAAGCCCACGAGCGTATTGATCATCTTCGTAAATACAGCAATTTGTCCTATACAGTCCACTTGGAACAGGTCGCAAAGATTACTGCATCGATCACAGATGACGAGGAAATGATTTCTGCTGCATGGCTGCATGATGTTGTCGAAGATACACCAGCAACACTTGAGGATATTGAACGTGAATTTGGTTCTTCAGTTGCTATTCTGGTTCGTGAACTGACAGATATCAGCAAACCAAGTGATGGTAATCGAGCAGAGAGAAAATCGATCGATAAGGGGCATTTGGCACAAGCATCTGGGCGTGCACAAACTATCAAGTTAGCTGACCTCATCGATAACTGTAAGGATATTACTAAACATGATCCACGTTTCGCCCGAGTTTACGTAAATGAAATGGAGGCCTTACTTAGGGTGCTAGTTAATGCTGACGAAGGACTTATGAGCCGGGCTCGCCGAACAATGGAAAAGAGTGTTTTGCAGCTTGGAAAAGTACAGGTAGATACGGATAATTTTGATACTGTATCTGTTCAGGAGATAGTCTTCGAGTCACACTTCAAACGACAGTATAATGATATATTTAGTGCTAAGGATATTGCCGAGCCTTTGCTTTCGTTTGATGCTAAAACACAGGCTGAGAAAATAAGAGGAACCTTCAAAGACCAGTATCAACAAGTAGCAACAGTGCTGGTTGATGGTAAAGTGACGGGCTTCACAACTTTATCCCTGTTGGATGAGAGTGATACTTTCGATATACCTAAGCGTGTTTTTTCCTCCGATCAGGTGCTGTCAGGTGATGCTGGACTTGCAGAGGTGATCCATGTCTTAACACGACATGATTATTGTTTCGTCCGTTTATTAGGACAGGTTCATGGTGTAATCAGTCGTGATGATATCAATAAACCATATGTACGTATGTGGTTGTTTGGCATTATTACGTTGACAGAACTACGTATAACGGAGCTGATTAAAGCTCACTTCGATGATGATGAATGGCAAAATCTGATTCCGGAAGCCAGATTAAAATTAGCTGAGAACTTGCAGCGGGAGAGGAAAAATCTCAATCAGCATTGTGAACTGATTGATTGTCTACAACTTGCTGACAAAGGACTGTTGCTTATCAAAGATGCTGAATTGCTTACCAGAACCGGATTTAGTTCGAAGAATGCGGCTAAAAAAGTACTTAAACAGTTTCAGTCACTGCGTAACAATCTAGCCCATGCCCAAGATATATCAACTTATGATTGGGCTCAGATAGCACGACTCTCGATAAGGATGCTTGAGTAGAACACTACACAAGACTCGTAAAGCTTATAGAGAGTGATAATTGTGAAGAGAAATTGAGCAGTTCGCTTTGATTCAATCTCTTTTAATTGGTGAAAGTTCTATGGTTGAGGATTATCAGTAATTATTACTTCATCACCAGCACTCCATATTCTGTAATGTACTTCAACGCCATCTGGCACATACACCACAACGGGCAAACGGCTGTTGTAGTGAATAAGGTAGGGCTCTCCACCTAGCGTGATGAAACGATCTGCCTTGGGTGTATTCGGATCAACAGCCATCAGTGTACCTGCCATAGGTCCTAATTTACCGACAATATAGCGGGAATATCCCCAGCCCTTGATTGTTTCCCTCTCAATGCTACCACTGAAGAAATATCTGTTCGCATGATCAATTTTGACAGTTTTACCAACAATGATCTCCAGTTTAAAAGCAGATTCGTCATCCTGTTTTGGAAGTTGAATGATATTCCGGATCATCCCTTCCTCAGCAGGTGGAAAGGCATTCATATTATCTGCTGCGTGGATCGGATGCGAGATAGTGAGCAGTAATCCAAGTGTAAATAAAACTATATTTTTCATGTGTTCTCCTTTTGCAAAATATTATCTGTCTAAGGTAGGTATTTACCATGAGTAATACTGATAAGTTCGGCACTATGTGGTAACAGTTTGTTCCAATCTTCATTAAAAGAGAAACACACAAGTGTGGCAGGACGAACGGGTTCGCTAGTATCTACATCATTCACATTCTGATCAGAGGCAAGATGATGAATCATCATTTCTATAGAAGGATTATGCCCTATTAATAGCACTCGTCTGCAATGGGATGGACATGTCTTCACCACATTAAATATATCAGAGACATCAGCATTATAAATTTGATGATTGAACTTTATATCATCCTTTGAAATGCCAAGCTGCTGACAAACTATCTCAGCAGTTACTTGTGCACGCTTGGCTGGAGAACAAAGTACATAATCGGGTACTTTCTGGTGTTGTTTGAGCCAGATACCAATTTCTTCTACATGTTGTTTGCCCTTATCGGTTACATCACGATCAAAGTCACTAACCATTGTTTCCCATGACGATTTTCCATGTCTGAGTAGCATCAATTCACAAGAATCTATCATATGTTTTTCTTCCTAAGTTTTGGCATCAAACGGATATAGTTAAATTACATAGTATCTTCAGATTGCTTGCTGTTTGAAAGTAGGAAATTACTACTCAAACCTCTTTCCACAATGTTTCATGAATTTACTGTACCACTGCAAGAGAAATAACTGGTAGAGAAGATTACGTTAAGTAAGCTGACAAACCTACGCTAAATTATAATTGTTGTTGTGCTTGTTGAATTGGAGCCTGTGCCAGTAACCATGCAATGATGAGAAACAGTAGCATGCTTATTAAGATGCTTTGAAAGTGCACCCCTAGATCTAATGAAAATCCTAATAGAGCAGGAGTGATGCCGGTGGAAAATACCAGAAAAGCAGACTTAAGCGAACGTACCCGACCTAGATGTTGTTTGCCCCACAGACTGACCAGCAGGCTATCCCCAACTGCAGTTGACATGCTCATTGCTATACCAGCTCCCAACATCAGTACCCAAATACCGAGACTGCCGCCTATTAAAGCTGCAGTTAATAATGCTACTGCATAAGGTAATAAATATAAACGTGCTAATAAGCTAACTCCAAGTTCATCTATCCAGCGTCCTCCCAGCAAGGCAATGGGGAAGCGAATTAGCCCCATTGTCGTGAGTGCAAGGGCATAGGTAGAGGTATTAGCACCGAGATCGTGGGTTAATTGAGCCTGAAAAATAAAAATACCTGTCAGTGTCATTGGTAGAACCAACAACATTGGAATAAGTAACCAGAAACGTAGTTCTCTCATCGGATTGAGACTATGGATATGCTGATTATTGGCATCTTTTTTTTCTTGTGGTGCATCAGGCCAATCAACAAAGATAAACAGATAGAGCCAAAGTATGATTAAAAAGACCAAAATGCACCACCAGACTTGTTGCCAGCTCAACCAGAGGAGCAATAGGGCTGTTAGAGAGGGGAGAATAATTTCACCGGATGGCATTGCCAGACTGATAATGCCCAGTGCCCGCCCACGATTAATCGTAAACTCTCGGGCAGTCAGAGTGCTACCTAGATGAGTCATCAAACCCTGTCCAGATAAACGCAGTAGCCCTAACCCGAGGATTCCGAGTATCCACCAAGGAGACAGGGTAAGCAGTAATAATCCTATAGTTAATGCACCCAATACAAACAGGGCATATTGTCTCGGTGGAACCCAGTCAATTTTTGGGCCAAAATGTATGACTAAAAAACCACCAGCAATGGTAATTATTGCATAGATATTGCCAAACTCACTGGCAGAGAGATTTAGGTGCTGGCTGATTGGAACTTGAAATAACCCGATAAAAAAACTTTGTCCTAAATTGCCAGTAAATACTGCTAGAAATACTATTGCTAGCAAACCAGAGTGATGACGTAGCAAGCCAAGATAGTTTTGTGGAGTGTTTGAATTCATATTCGTATTATGAGCTTTATAATTTTGGCAAATCAACCTATATCATTCCATATAATAGTGCTAGGCAAGAAACCAGTGCTTTGTGATAATATATAAGGGTTTAATAATATTGGTGGAGATGAGATGGAAATATATCACCTCAAACCTGATGAGATTCAGGACTTTGCAACAAATATTGAGCATGCTAAGCGTGATCATGTTCATAGGTTAAATCTTTTCAATGAACAACTCATTTTCAATACAATAAATGAGGCAAAGTTTCACGACCCTACTGTGTGTTCATTTGGTCAATGGTATGCTTCGATTCCAAATACAACGTTGAAAGAAAATGTTGTTGAACATATCCATATCCTCCATGACAAACTTCATAATCAAGCATCTCTGCTGTTAAATAAAAAAATTAACAACGATTCATTCACTGCTCATTCATATCAAAAATTTATTGATCTTCAGGAACAATTTATCAGCGAATTAGATGCTTTATATCGTTCTGTCATTTCAACAAAAAATGGGATTGATTATTTAACAAAATTGCCAAACAGAGAGTTATCACAACTTATCTTAGAAAAAGATCATGCAATGTTTGAAAGAAATAATGGTGATTATTGTATCGCACTTGTAGATATAGACCTTTTTAAAAAGGTGAATGACACATATGGTCATCTTGCAGGCGATAGAGTCTTACAATTAATATCAAACATATTTTCGGCACACTTAAGAAAATATGATTCAGTTTGTAGATATGGTGGAGAAGAGTTCATTTTTACTTTACCTGATACAGATATTGTTGAAGCTGAAAATATTATGAACAGACTTCGCTTAGTCATTCAGAATCATTTTATCCCTATTAATAGGGAAGAAAACATCAGTGTTACGTGTTCATTTGGATTATCAAAATTTACTATAGGCGAATCACTTGAGACCACTATAGATAAAGCTGATAATGCATTGTATTTAGCAAAAGAAAATGGGCGAAATCAGGTAAAAATAAATAATAAATAAACTGAATCTTAACAACTTTAACTTAATTTAAAATAAGGATAATTATTAATGAATAAACTGTTACTTACACTACTTGTTAGCTTAGCTTTCTCTTTGCCAGCTTATGCAAAGAAGGCAGATAAAGGAAATGCTGGTGGTGCTCGGGCTGAGCATGCCAGTGACTCAGGACTAGAACATGGCAAGGCATGGGCAGGAAGCAAAGAAGAATACGAAGGCAATAATAAAGACAAAGACAAAGACAAAGACAAAGACAAAGACAAAGACAAAGACAAAGACAAAGACAAA
>QNEY01000031.1 GCA_003645385.1 Gammaproteobacteria bacterium
GTATATAGCCTTTTATGGTTGTTTTATGCAGTAGTCATATAATGTTCTATAACTAAACTCATTGATAAATCTGGTAAATATTAACTGGATCGAACTTTGCGATAGATTTGACGTCTTAAGTTTAAGGATTTTTCCGATTTGTAATTGTGAAAAAGGCTGTATTGTGTGGTTATTGTTATATACGAAATAGAAACAACAGGATAAATTAATGATAAAAATTAAATATTGGGGTTTGATGGCAACGCTGTTGTGGGCACAGAGTTCACTGGCTGATGTGATTGATGTGACTATTCATTATGTTGGCCCTACGGCGGGTAGTGCCTGGCTAGGAATGCAGCAAGGGCTGGATGAAGCCAATATACAAGGGGAATTTTTAGGACAGAAATACAGCCTGCAACCAGTGACGATACAAGAACTCAATCAGTTGGATTCTGTTACTGCAATTCTGTTGGCGATTGATCAGGAACAGGTTCTGGATGTCGCACTATCTAAGAAATTTACTGAGGTACCAGTGATTAATATGGTGTCTGATAGCGATGTACTGCGATCTGCTTGTTTGCCAAATTTATTAAGTATTACTGCAAGTCAAAAAATGAAACAAGATGCAGTGGCTCAGATGATAGACAAGCATCCTGAATCAAAAGCACATGCCCAGGGTTGGCATCAAGACTTCAAGAAATTTGCTGCTAGCCAACTTAATAGTCGTTTCAAAAAAGGACAAGGTCAGATAATGGATGATGATTCTTGGGCTGGTTGGGCTGCGGTCAAATTATTGTCAGACACTATTGCTCGTACTCAATCTACCGATCCTGTTGTTACATTGACTTATTTGAAAAATGACATTGCTTTTGATGGTCAAAAGGGTGCAGGTGCCACATTCCGTGATACGGGGCAATTACGTCAGTTAGTATTGCTAGTTGAAAATAATAAAATTATTGCTGAAGCACCACTGCGTGGTGTTAAAGGTGGTTTAGATAGTCTTGGTTTAAAAAGTTGTAAATAGAGAGAAAATAAAATGAAATTAAAACAATTACTTTTGTCGTCATTAGTATTAGTAAGCACCTCAGTATGGGCTGATCCTACTTATCGATTATTTGTGACTAATGAAAAAAGCGATACTGTGAGTGTGATTGATTCACGTACGGGTATATTAGAAACAACAATAGAGATTGGTAAGCGACCACGTGGCATTGGTTTATCACCCGACCAAAAAATATTGTATGTCGCAATAAGTGGTGAAGATGCAATTGCAATGGTTGATGTGGCAACATTAGAAATAATAGGTAAATTGGAGCCAGGTGATGATCCTGAAACCTTTGATATTCATCCAAATGGTAATTTGTATGTATCAAATGAAGATGATGCTAAGGTATCAGTAGTCAATCCTGAATCAGGGAAGGTTATCCATGAAATAAAAGTGGGGCTTGAGCCAGAGCCTGTGGCTGCTTCACCAACCGGTGATATTGTTCTGGTAGCAAGTGAATCAACCAATATGGTGCATATTATTGATACTTCAACGCACAAAGTTGTAGCTAATATTTTAGTAGGGGCTCGCCCACGTGGTCTAGTATTTAGTAGTGATGGTAGCTTAGCTTACGTAAGTAGTGAGATTGGTAATGAGGTGGCGATTATCGATATCGAAAAACGTGAAATCATCAAGAAAGGAGCTATTGACCTACCTAAGGCAAAACCAATGGCATTGGTGTTAAGCCCTGATGATAAAGTCTTGTATATGACAACAGGTCGTGCGAGTAAGGTTGCAGTGTTAGATGCTGAAACATTAGAGCTTATCTCAACCACTGATGTAGGCAAACGTGTTTGGGGCGCAGTATTAAGCCGTGATGGCTCAACACTCTATACTGCTAATGGCGTAAGTCATACGGTATCAGTGGTTGATACTGCAACTGGCAAATCTACAATGGAAATCGAAGTTGGACAATACCCATGGGGTGTAGCGCTTGATGACTAATTCCTAAAGTAGCACTAAAAACAAACCCAGTAGTGATATGTTCATTACTGGGTTTTTTATTGCCTTAAATATTTTATTGTTCAACACTGACACGGTATGATGCACCAATGAATATTGTGATGCGTTTTGTTGAAATTTGTTTGTTTAAGGCTGGACCTGAAGATGTACCAGTTTCACATTGGTTGTTGAAGATTACCCTATTGATGTATTTCATTGTGGGTGTTGTTATCAGTCGAATTGATAGTGCTTGGGATGCCAGTTTATTTACTAGCCTCACGGATATACTGGTTATGATTGTGGTGACAGGATTGTTATTACAGTTTCGGGGTTTTAAAGCACGGTTTCAACAAACAGTAACAGCAATGGCCGGGGCTGGAAGTTGTTTAGGAATTGTTGGAATCCCTGTCGTATTGTTATTTAATCAAGTCAGCGAGCAAGAACGTTTATCCAGTTTTGCGATGTTGTTAATGATTGCTCTAATGTTTTGGAGTTTAATGGTTACGGCACATATTTTTCGTCGGTCACTAGATATTAAACCAGGAGCTGCTGCTGTGTTAACTATTGGCTATACAATAGTATCTTTGCTGGCAGTTGGTTTAGTCATCTCAGGAGTCGCTTAGTGCATATTCATATTCTAGGTATTTGTGGCACATTTATGGGTGGTGTTGCTCTATTGGCACGTTCATTGGGTATGACTGTGTCCGGTTCAGATGCCAATGTTTATCCTCCAATGAGTGACCAGCTTGCTGAAGCGGGTATAACGTTGCAAGAAGGTTATTTAGCAGAACATTTAGATCCTGTTCCTGATTTGGTGGTTATGGGAAATGCCATGTCACGAGGTAATCCAGCAGTTGAATACGTACTCAACAAAGGTTTGCCTTATACTTCTGGTCCACAATGGTTGGCTGATTATGTACTAAAAGATCGTTGGGTCCTAGCAGTGTCCGGCACGCATGGCAAAACAACAACAAGTAGTTTATTAGCTTGGATTTTGCAAGATGCTGGTATGGCTCCAGGCTTCTTAATCGGTGGTGTGCCAGCAAACTTTGGTGAAACAGCTCGGTTAGGGGATACGCCCTTTTTTGTAATTGAAGCAGACGAATACGATACGGCCTTTTTCGATAAACGTTCCAAGTTTGTACATTATCATCCACGTACTTTGGTGGTGAATAATCTGGAATTTGATCATGCAGATATTTTTGATGATCTAGCAGCAATTCAAAAACAATTTCATCATGTTATTCGCACCGTGCCATCAGAAGGATTGCTAATTACCCCCTCTCATGTAGATGCGATTGAACAAGTAATAAGGATGGGATGTTGGACACCTCAAAAAACGTTTGGCCTTAATGAAGGTAAATTGCGAGCTGAAAATATAGCTGATGATGGCAGCCAATTTGATGTGGCAGATGAAGGTGATAAAAAAGCCTCGGTAAGTTGGTCGATGCTGGGATTGCACAATGTGAGTAATGCACTGGCAGCGATTGCAGCTGCCCACCATGTTGGAGTATCTATTGAACATGCATGTGAGGCATTAAGTCGCTTCAAAGGTATAAAGCGACGAATGGAATTGTGTGGAGAGGTGAAGGGTATACGTGTTTATGATGATTTTGCCCATCACCCAACTGCAATTGCCACCACCCTTAATGGTTTGCGAGCTAATATTGGTGAACGTAAGTTGATCGCTATTTTGGAGCCACGTTCCAACACAATGAGAATGGGTGTACATCAGCAGACTTTGGCTGAGTCATTACAAGCGGCTGATCAGGTAATATTATTTGAAGGACAGGCTTTAGATTGGCCATTATCAGACGTGCAACAACAACTGGGACAGAAAGCCAGAGTTGAAGATAGCATTGATGACATCGTAGGTATAATCACTGCTGAAGCACAAGCCGGTGATGAAGTGTTAATAATGAGTAATGGTGGTTTTGGTGGTATACACCAGCGGATCCTCACTGCATTGGAACAGCGATGACTGATAAGCAACAGATTGCTCTGGCAATAACTGGTGCATCAGGTGCACCCTATAGTAAACGTCTACTTGAGGTGTTGCTAGAACGGGGTATAACTGTTCATCTGATGGTCTCGGCTGCTGGTCGAATTGTGCTTGCTGACGAGTTGGATTGGAAATTGCCAGCAAGATCGAGTGATGTTCATAAAATGCTGGTAGCTGAATTTCAATGTGATGCTGAATTATTACAGGTTTATGGTGAACAACAATGGAGTTCACCACTGGCAAGTGGTTCACATCGAATCAATACGATGATTATTTGCCCGTGCACTATGGGAACATTATCGTCAATTGCCTGCGGAAGTAGTGATAATCTTATCAATCGTGCAGCCGATGTGATGATTAAAGAAAATCGCAAGTTGATTATTGTCCCACGAGAAGCACCTTTTTCAGCTATTCATTTGGAGAATATGCTTAAATTGGCACGCCTTGGGGTGAGTGTATTGCCTCCTAATCCCGGTTTTTATTTTAAACCCAAGACGTTATCAGATATTGTTGATTTTGTTGTTGCCAGAATACTGGATCAAGCAAATATTGAGCATCAACTTTTGCCAAGATGGGGCGAGTAAAAAATCAGTCTATATTGAAATATAGAGTCGTTTATAATTAGCGAATAATTTAGGTCGAGATACGTAATGTCAGATATTGAAATCGCACAACAGGCCAAAATGGAGGAGATTTCCTCACTGGCTCAACAACATTTAAGCTTGGATCCACTTCAACTTGATTCATACGGCCGCTATAAAGCCAAAATTTCTTTAGATGTAATGTCTGATTTAGCTGACAAGGCTGATGGTAAATTAATCTTGGTTACAGCTGTTAGCCCAACCCCAGCTGGTGAAGGTAAAACCACTACGACAATTGGTTTAAGTGATGCCTTAAACCGTATTGGCAAGAAATCTATGGTGTGTGTGCGTGAACCATCAATGGGGCCTTGTTTTGGCATGAAAGGTGGAGCTGCCGGTGGTGGCTATGCCCAGGTTGTACCGATGGAAGACATTAATCTGCACTTTACCGGTGATCTCCATGCTATTGGTGCGGCACATAACTTGTTAGCAGCCATGATTGATAACCATATTCATCATGGCAATACTTTAGATCTGGATGTACGGAAGATCACTTGGGGTCGGGTGATGGATATGAATGATCGTGCGCTGCGTCAAATTAATGTTGGCTTAGGTGGTACCGCCAATGGGTTTCCTCGTGAAGATGGGTTTGATATCGTCGTTGCTTCTGAAGTGATGGCAATATTTTGTCTTTCAAACTCACTTAAAGAGTTAAAACAGCGCCTTGGTAATATCTTAATAGGATATTCACGTGATGGTACAGCACGATTAGCAAAAGATTTAAAAGCCCATGGTGCTATGGCAGCTTTGCTTAAAGATGCTTTGAAACCAAACTTAGTTCAGACCTTAGAAAACAATCTTGCCTTTGTTCATGGTGGTCCATTTGCCAATATCGCGCATGGCTGCAATTCTGTTATTGCTACTAAAATGGCACTTAAAATGACCGATTATGTGGTAACAGAAGCAGGATTTGGTGCTGATTTGGGTGCTGAAAAATTTATTGACATTAAATGTAGGAAAGCGGGAATTAAACCTGATGTGGCAGTAATTGTTGCAACAGTAAAAGCACTTAAATATCACGGCGGTGTTGATGTTCAAGATTTAGCTAAAGAGGATTTAACTGCCTTAGAACGTGGTATGTCTAATTTGAAACGTCACTTGAATAATCTGCAACAACATTTTAATTTACCTTGTGTGGTTGCTATTAATCACTTTGATCAAGATAGTGATGCTGAAATTAACTTGATACAAACTACAGTTGAATCTTATGGTGCAAAAGCAGTGGTCGCTAAACACTGGGCACAGGGTGGTGCTGGAGCTGAAGATTTAGCTCATACTGTATTAGAGGCATTAGATAAAAATAATCAGGAATGTCAGTTTCTATACTCAGATAATGACTCTTTATGGGATAAAATGTCGGCAGTAGCTAAAAAGATTTATGGCGCTAGTGAGATAGTTGCAGATAAAAAAGTACTTGCCAAAATAGCTAAATTTAGTGAAACACATGGCCACATCCCAGTCTGTATGGCAAAAACACCTTATTCATTTAGTGGCGACCAAACTTTACGTGGTGCAGTATCTGGGCATGTTATTACTATTCGGGATGTGCGATTATCCCGTGGTGCAGAGTTTATGGTGGCCTTATGTGGCGATATCATGACTATGCCAGGCTTGCCTAAACATCCTGCTGGTGAACAAATTGATCTTTCTGATGATGGCACCATCAGCGGTTTATTTTAATTTGTCGTGATGTCAGAATTTAGACTGTTGGGATATCTGATGCCTTTTCCAGTTGAACGGTATTAACAGGAACGATAAGTTTAACGCCTTCTTGTTCCATAATATCTACAATCGATAGATTGATATCTTCTCTGTATTCCAGATATTGAGCAAAGTCAGTCGTTTTTATGAAGATATACAGTTCAAGCTCTTGTGCATAGTCACCAAATTCAATGAATCGTACTCGCGAAGCCTCAGAATCAATGTGTTCATTTTGAGCAATGAGTTCACGAATGCTTGCGAGTACCGAACGCATTTGTGTTGGTGTCACATCATAAGATAATTTCAAATGACATCGATACTGGATTTTGTCACGTTGGGTAAGGTTTTCTATTAAACCATGTGCAAATAATGAGTTTGGAATAGATACAACCGTTCTCGATAGTGTTCTAAGCTGGGTTGAACGCAAACCTATTTCTTCTACTATGCCTAATGTAGTGTCAAATTTACAGAAGTCACCCACTTTAACAGGCTGTGCAGCATAAATTGTAATAGAACCAATTAAATTTTCTAATGATTTTTGAGATGCCATAGCAACTGCTATACCTCCTACACCTAGACCAGCAAGAAGAGCAGTTAATTCATAGCCAAGATTATCAAACCAGGTAAGGAAGGCTATCAAAATGATGAGCAGCTTCAGGCTTGTGGTTGCAGGTTTTAATAATACAACTGCATCAGTTTGGCCATTACGTTTCATTCGATCAGCAAAGCGACTAACGACAAAACCAACTAGTCCGATAGCGATCCATGCAACTGCAACAATGAGTAGAGTTTGAGCTTCAAAAATTACCTTGGTAATGTAAGAAGGTGAAATTGAATCAAAAAGGATCCGAACAATAATGATTGTGATTAGAAATCGGAAAGGACCAACAAGAAACTTCTGAAGTCTGTGTTCAGCCAGTATTTGTTTATATTGTAGAATTTTTAGTATGGGAAAGGTAATAACATAACTGATGATAAAGGCAATAATAAGAATGCCTAGCAGCATGACAAATTGCCATATCTCAAGCCCTAAAAAAGTATAATCAGGGAAAAAATCAGATAACTTGTCACCGATTTCACCATAGCCAAACTCATCATAGAGTTGCGGTATTTGAGCAACGGTAACGTTAGCTACCTTCCAAATAAAAACACCATTACCTCTGGGAACACGTTGCATTAAAATATCAACTGAACCATCTTGAGTTTTCAGAGTTGTGATACGGTCACGATAGCTTGGCAGCCCATCCTCACTATGACCTTTAGGCTCATTACTTAAGTCAGTGAAATCGACGGTTATTGCTCGCTTGCCGAGTATGGCAAGTTTACGTGCTATTTGAGGGCTGTCATATTCCTCGGTAGTAAAAGGAAGATTTCTTAAATCAAGGTAGTTGATAGCTCGAATAAAATCTTTTTCCTCAAGACTTTTTGCTAAATTGATAAAACTTGATCGTGGAGTGATACGATTGAATTCATCATAAGGTCCTTTAGATGCTTCCTCAGTCATGTCTTCAATTATTTTAGCTTTTTCTTCTGCTTTTTCAGAAACTTCAAGAAGAGTAGGAGATGCTTCTTCTTCAGCAATTACATGGCTAGATAAAAAAAGAACCGATAGAATAACTAGAAACTGTATAAATGTTATTTTCATAACCAAAAAATCCGTGTGTAGAAAGAAAGCCATTTGGCTATGTGTATTGTGAGAACGAATATTGTACTTTACCAGAATAGATAGTTTAGAGTATTGAATTGTTATGTGATGTTTTTCAAGAAACAAACTAATGTGTAATTAGGATAAGCAATGAGTGAACATAAAAATAATGGTTCGAACCGATTTAAAAAAGAGGGTGTATATAATGCGCTCTGGGAAGAAAAATTCGATAAGATATTAACGCCGTTTGATGAGTTTTTACATCGTCAGACAACCAGTGGCCTTTTACTGATGGTCATGGCTATAGTGGCTTTGCTAATTGCTAATAGTTCATATTTTCCTATATACGAGAAGGTTCTTCACACTTATTCAGGTGTTCATATTGGTGATTGGTCTATCAAGATGACAATAGGACATTGGGTCGATGATGGCCTGATGGCTTTATTTTTCTTTGTAGTAGGGATGGAGCTCAAGCGGGAGTTTCTGGTTGGAGAACTTGCTGAATTACGTAATGCGATGTTACCAATTGGTGCAGCAATCGGTGGTATGGTCATCCCAGCATTAATTTACTTTGTGATTAATCCTCAAGGTGAGGCGGCAGAGGGATGGGGAATTCCTATGGCAACTGATATTGCATTTGCAGTGGGTGCATTGGCTTTGCTTGCAGGCAGGGTTCCGAAAGCACTAATTACCTTTTTAGTCGCTTTAGCTATTGTCGATGACCTCGGTGCGGTTTTAGTGATAGCCTTTTTTTACACTGATACGATTGCGACTACACCATTGATGATTGCAGCAGGTATCTTTGGTTTGTTAATTACGCTTAACCTTGCTGGTATTCGTAAGACAACACCGTATTTTATTCTCGCTGTTTGTTTATGGTATATGCTTTATCAATCAGGCGTACATGCAACAATAGCCGGTGTTCTAGGGGCATTTACTGTGCCTACCATCCCTAAATATAATCCAAACTTGTTCAGTAAGCAGGTTAAAAATCTGATGGAACGTTTTGATAAAATAGCGACACCTAAAAAGAGTGTTTTAACTGATCACGAGTTACGGGCTGTAGTAGAAACGCTAGATGAAGGTGTTAACAATGTCGAATCACCGCTGCAAAGGTTAGAGCATAAATGGCATATGCCAGTTGCTTATTTAGTGATCCCTATTTTTGCTTTGGCTAATGCAGGTATTCCATTAAATATGGCTAGTTTTGATCAGATGATGACAGAGCCCGTTTTCCTGGGAGTGGGTTTAGGTTTGATATTGGGCAAGTTTGTAGGTATCACCGGTGTGTGTTGGCTAATGCTTAAAATGAATATAGCTACTCTGCCAAAAGAAACAAGCTTCAATCAAATTGCTGGGGTATCTTTATTGGCAGGGATTGGATTTACCATGTCTATTTTTGTTGCTCAATTGGCATTTAACGGACAAGAAGAGTTATTACTATTGGCCAAAACTGCAATTTTGTTTGCTTCTTTAATCGCAGGTGTAACAGGTTATATCTGGTTATACTTAGCCAGTAACTCCACTGCTTCAGTCAAAGGAGAGTCTTAATTCGAACTTAGATATCGTATTAGGCGTTGCTACGCTGTTTTTTAATAAGATCATAGGCAACCTGGATTTCTTTTGCCTGTTCTGTTGCGACTGCGATCATATCTTCAGGTAGACCCTGACCAATTAGTTTGTCTGGATGATATTGGCTAATTAACTTTCTATAAGCACGTTTAATTTCTTGGTCAGTATTATCTTTAGTCACACCAAGGGCTTTGTAGGCATCATCTAATGCTGAAGCAGAACTTGTTGAGCCGTGGGAAAAATGGGACTGATTAAGCACCATCTCCAACATTTGTTTAAATTCGGCACGGCTATATCCCAAGTGAAGAGCTATTTCTTCAAGCAAGGATTGCTCAGCCTGATCGAGTTTTCCATCAGCTAATGCCATTACAATCAGGTACATCAATAACACTTGCTTTAAGTGCAAGGTATGGCCACAGACAGCCATAAACTGTTCTAAGGCGGCGGTAATATTAAAATCGGTAGCAGAGCCACGTTTAAATTGGTCAATGGCTTGCTGGCGATGCTCTGCTGACATGCCATTCTTTTTAATGAATTGTTCAACATGAGCAATTTCATCTTTAGAGATATGGCCATCTGATTTGGCCAGTTTACCCATTAAAACAAAAATAGTTTCAAGGAAAACAGCTTTGCGTTGTCCTGTACCTAGTGGATTTATACCGCCAATACCATAATCTTTGGCACGATCAATACTGCTACCGATCAAGTAGCCTATAAATGCCCCAAATAATCCTAGAAAGTAATAGCCTAAAAAGGCAAAAATATATTTAAACATGATGATTAACTTTTATTTGAGAGCACACGAGGACTGAAACTAACTGTAAGTAGCAAAATAGAGTTTTTAGACGATAGCTGATTAATCCAATAAACCATCAAGTCCAGTATCAAGTTCGAGCATTACAGCTACTTTCTCAGCAATATCCCGTTCATTGAATCCTAGTTGTTGCCATTCTTTAACGGGGAACTCAGCGAGTAATTCTTCTTCGTCTTTGTTGTTGGAATCACTAATATATTTAGCTACAAATATGGCACAACTAGGTAAGGATATTGGTTCAAAGCTCAAAGGTTCACCTGATTTGGCAATTGTATCAATCAAGTCATCAGAGAATTGCCAGAAACGACAAAGTTCAGCACATACTTCATGACTGGTATAGTCTAACTGTTCACGCTCACTTTCAAGACGAGAATCACCATCTTTGATCTGTTGGTCAATAACCTGAGCAGCTACGGGATCCCCCAAATGAATCAAGATATTACCCAGGTCACTGATTAATCCTGCAGTAAAGAGTATGTCACTGTCCTCAAATTTAGCCTCATCTGCCAGCCATTTTGCATAGGTGGCGGTACGAAAACTACCAACCCAGAAGTCTTCAACATTCATGTTGGGAAGCTCAGGCATAGCACTGATGATACCTGAGGCAATAACTAGTTTTTTAAGTTCAGACATGCCGAGCATAACAAGAGCTTGATTGATTGAACCAATTTTTCTTGAGAGCCCGAAATGAGCTGAATTAACTAATCTCAATACTTTCATTGAAATGATTTGTTCTTTTTCAACATTTTCAGCAATTGCATCAAAACTAGAATCTGGATTACTTGCCTGAGATATCAGTGTTCTAACCACTTCTGGAACTTGTGGAACATTATCGATATGGTTAAATAATTGATGTATTTCTGACTTCATTATTGA
>QNEY01000032.1 GCA_003645385.1 Gammaproteobacteria bacterium
GAGTAACTATGTCATCATTTTTTAAGAAGAACGCAGTCTCAAAATCAAATTGCCCCCGTTGTGGTCTTGGGTCACACTGCTCTGCACCTCGTATGAAAGTAGCAGGTAAAGGTGGGCAACGAATACTTGTCATAGGTGACAGTCCATCTGCACTTGATGATGATAAAGGTGCATTTTACAGGGATAGTACTGGTAGAAGATTAAAACAAGAGTTACGTCACCTTGGCATTAGCCTCCGTGATGATTGTTGGTATGTCCCTGCGGTACGGTGCCGACCTGCCCTGAACTCAAAGGGTGAGGCTGGTGAAGTTTCCACTGCTCATATAACTAACTGTAGGCCATACATTCAGGGTATTATAAAAGAGCTACGCCCTGAAAAGATTTTGCTACTGGGTGAAACTGCCCTGCACTCCTACTATGATGACAGGAATAAGCAATGTACCAGCATGTTTAAGATGGCAGGTATGCAAATATGGGATAGCACTTACAACACATGGGTGTTTCCTATATGGAGTACAGCCCTCATTGAAAAGAAAAAGCATGATACCCTCCTATTCTCTGAATACAAACGGTGCTTGAAACGTGCCATACATACAGAAGTACAGCCATTTGAGAAGAAGTGGAACCCTACTTACAAACTGCGTAACTTCAAGAAGGCTATCAAGGCACTTACCAACTGCTTGCGTAATGACACACTGATCGCTATTGATTATGAAACCACTGGCCTTGATATGTACAAGGCTGGACACAGCACAGCTTCTTTTGCGTGGGCTAATGATGAAGGGTCTTGGGCTGTGCCTGTACAGCATCCCTACTGGAACCCAAAGCAGCAAGAAGAGATTTATGCACTGGTTCAAAAGATACTTAAAAAACGTAAAATCAAAAAGATTGTACAGGGTATAAACTTTGAGTATCCTTGGACAAAACAGCAAATGAAAGCCGAGCCCCGTGGCTTTATTTGGGACACTCAACTGGCTACCCATATTATAGATAACCGTACTGGTGTCACTGGGCTGAAATTTCAATGCTTTGTGCGATGGGGTATTGAGGATTATGATAAAATTAGTGGCAAGTATATCAAAAGTAACTCAAAGACAGGCTTCAATGATATGCTCAAGATGCCTGTGGACGCACTGCTTGAATACAATGCCCTTGACTCACTGTACACCTATGAATTGTATAAGGAACAGCAGGAGCAACTCGTAGGCACTGAGCTTGACGCATACCATTTCATGCACAATGGTGCTATTGTTATGTGTGAGATGAGTTTCAATGGTATTCGTATCAAGGAATCATTCTACCTCAAGCAAAAGAAACTGCTCGAACAAGAACGTGATGATTTGATTGACCTCATTAATACATCAGATGAGGCAACCCAGTACACCAGACAGCGTGGTGGGAACTTTGATTACAATAGCCCTAAAGATTTGCAGATCATGTTGTTCAAGGTGTTGAAGCTGAAGTCCCGTAAGGAAACTAAAACTGGGCACAGTGTTGATGCAGAGGTGCTACAAAAAATAGACATTGAGCTGACCCGTAATATAATTGCCGTCCGCAAATTGAATAAGATGATTGGTACCTATGTTGATGGGTTTCTAAAGCACACCCATGATGGTATGATGCACCCATCATTCAGTTTAGCCCGTGCACGATCATTCAGGAGCTCCTCACAGTCACCAAACTTTCAAAACGTACCAAAGCGTGACCCCAAAGCAAAACGCATTACACGGTCTGGTATGGTGCCCCGTGACGGTAGAGTACTTGGTGAGATGGATTTCTCTGGTGCTGAAATTTCAACCTCATGCTATTATCACAAAGATCCCACCTTCATTAAGTACCAAACAGAAGGCGGTGGGGACATGCACAATGATGCTTGTTCTCACATACTACTTAATGAAAAAGATACAAAGATGCCCAAACCACTCAGGCAATGCACCAAGGGTGTGTGGACATTTTCTCAGTTTTATGGCAGTTACTATGTATCCTGTGCCAAGCAGGGGTGGGAAGAGTACCCACTGTGTGTTGAAAAAGATGGCTCACCTTGTCAAGTAAAGGGTATGGATATTGGTGACTGGATGAAACAAAAGTATGGTTCGTACAAAGGGTTTGAGAATCATCTTAAGAAGTTTCAAAGTATATTTTGGGATGAGTGGTTCACGGTATACACTGAGTGGAAAGACAAAGTATGCAGAGACTATGAACGTGATGGGTTTGTTGAGACATTCCTTGGGTTCAAATTCAAAGGGTACATGGACAGCAAACAGTGTACCAACTACCCCATACAAGGTACCTCGTTTCACCTGTTGGTTTATACTGCCGTTCAGTTTTTGAAGGAGTGCAGAAAGCAAGGGTTGGAGACTTTGATTGTTGGGCAGGTACATGATTCACTGATCCTTGACATACCACTTGAAGAAATTGATGATGTGAAAAGAATACTGTCCACCATAGTGGGTAACTTACACGAGGTGTTCAAATGGATGGACTTCCCAATGGGACTTGACCTTGAAATAAGTAAGTCGTATGAGCAAGGTGGTAGTTTCGCAAGTATGGAGCCACTTGAATTATGAAATTCCACTACACTGTTGATAAAATAAACAGGGTGTTTGCTGACTGTGACAAGGAACAGGTACCAATGGCACGAGAGTTTTGTGTTAGGCTGGTGCAGTCTTATATAGATTGGTACCGAAATAAGTATGATGGTTGTCGTTTGAAAACGCACTTTCATTTGAACCATGTGGCAGATGAGTTGTCCACATTGATTGACGACCTGTCTTGTAGTGTCAGCAGTGTAGTAAAAAATAGTTGACACTTATTACAATTATTGGTATATATAGTAGCAAAGGTAAACACTATGGCAGACTTTGATGAAAAAATAATATTTCGTGATTGGGATGAATACAATCTCGGTGAAGATGCACAGATTGACAAGTATGCACTTGACATTGAGGCCGAAGAACAGCCTCATCTGATGCAAAAATGGCTTGAACTGCTCACAAAAGCACAGGCTGAATTAAATAAGGCAAAGGAGGTTATGGCTAATGAAGAAGCTAAACTGTTACTGACCGCTAAATCAAAGGGTATCCCAGACATACCCAAACCTACTGATCCAATAGCAAAGGCTTGGGTGCACACCCAACCTACATACCGTAAGGCACAACGACGCAAGCGTAAAGCTGAAAACAATGTAGCATACTTACAAAATGCTAGATCAGTCCTTGAGCATAGGAAAACTATGATCAAAGTTGAAGCTGACTTGTGGATAACTGGCTACTTTGCCAAACCTCAAGTAACAGCCGAAACAAAAGATAAACTTGAAACTGAACGTAAACAAGTTCATGCAGACAAGTTGAGTAAGAGCTTAAAAAGAAGGCATTTACGCCAAAAGGAGAATGAAAATGGCTCGTAAGAAAAAAGGTTCCATGCGTGACAAGCTGAAAGGCAAACTGAAAGACCGTACAAAAGAATCACATAACACCCGTGATTCTGGCGGTGGGATGAAAAATTATTTCAATGCTGATAAGATGACCGAAGTGTCCACATGGTGGGCAGGTAAAGGCGATCATATTATTGACATTATCCCTTACTTTGCTGGAGAAAATGACCCACGCAATGATGAAGGTGAACCTGCATACATCCTGGACATTGATGTTCACCGTTTTGTAGGTCCAATGGATGAAATGGTTGTATGTCTTGAACAATTCAATACACCCTGTCCCATTTGTGAAGAGTCACGTCGCTTGAACCGTGAAGGGTATGATTACAAAGAACACATCAAGCCCCTGAAGCCTGGACGTCGTGCAATGTACAATGTGATTGTGCGTGATGGTGGTGAAGGTGAGAAGAAAGGTGTTCAAATCTTTGAGATTGCTCACTGGTTCATGGAGAAACACCTTGCTAAAATTGCAAAAGATCCTCGTGGTGGTGGCTTCACTATTTTCAGTGACCCTGACGATGGTAAATCTATTTCATTTGAACGTACTGGTACTGGTGCAGAAAGCACTGGGTACAGTGGGCACCGCTTTGTTGACCGCCCAGAAGTAATCACTGATGAAGAGCTGGAAGCAGCCCTTTGCCTTGATGAATTGGTTGAGATCAAAACATACGAAGAAGTGTATGAAATTTTCTTCGGCAAAAAAGCAACTTCTGAAGATGAACCTGAAGAAGAAGAGGTTGATGAGCCTGAAGAAGAAGAGGTTGATGAGCCTGAAGATGAGCCTGAAGATGAAGGTGATGAGCCAGATGAAGGTGATGAAGATGAGCCTGAAGATGAGCCTGAGCCTGAGCCTGAAGAAAAGAAAAAGCCTAAGCGTGGTGCCCGTAGGGGAGCCCGTAAAGGTAAACCAAAAGATAAAAAACCTACCTGCCCCCATGGTGGTGTAATTGGTGAAGATATTGATGAGCTTGACCAATGTGACGATTGCAAAATGGCAAATGCATGTGAAGCCATTGCTGACGACATGTAAGGAACACCCTCCTCATCCGATGGTGGTCAGATAATTCCTGACTGATGTGCGGGTTTCTCGGTTCCTCCGCATAAAGAACAATAAACAAAACCGACCACTTTAACATGGAGGGTGTATGAAACCTAATACAAAGCATTACTGCATCAAGGAGCCCTACTGGAAAGTGAAGGGCTTTGGTTTATCTAAAGGTAATATGGGTTTGAAGAAAACTATTGTTTCAGTGCGGTTGAAAAACAAGGATGGTGAATTGTCATATCCAAACAGTTTTGTAATCAAAACTAAGGATGCCCTTGAACATGAATCTGAGACTCAACGTGGCACTGAACTATTTTTGATACCCTTTTCAAGCTGCAAAGAAATAGCACGTACCAAGGGGGCACTCAGATGCAAGTAGCAGAAATAGTCAAGCGAATACTTGACGAGAATGATGAGTCAGTTGTGCTGGAAATGGTTGACGATCAACGCCATGAGTATATTGACGACGACTGGGATGCCAGTGGTGACTATGATGATGAATATGAATGGTATATTGACCATTGCAACAATGAAGCTGAGGACGATATCTTAAACGGCATCCTACGTCAGTTTGAAACTGAGCATGGCCTGTCAATTAACCTTGATGATTACTCATCTATTTTTGAACAACTCAAAGAAGCGTGGTCTCTATAATGGTAATCGCACGTGTGAAAGAAACTGACTGTCCAGCAGCTAATGAATATGCTGATGGATTTTACTATCTGTACAATGACATTGAGCCTGCACCTGTACTGGTGCAACATTACTTCTGTTCTGACGTTGACGCACACGTATTTGGATTTAACATTCATGATGGTGGTGGGCTGGTACTGGTCTCAGACTTACGTGCGGACACCACTGTTGTGCCTGTTGCAATAGTTGAAAAAGGAAAAGTATAATGGCTACACGTAGACGTTCAGATTTAAAAGTAGGGGGCAAAAGCCCCATTGATAAAGCGGTGGCATCTGTTAAAGAATCAGCAAATATGAAACCGCTTGATGACCTTGTTATCTCATGGAAAGATACACTCAGCACAGGCAGTACCTTACTTGATCTTGCTATCAGTTCTAGCCGTAAGTATGGTGGTGGTGTTCCTGGTGGTATCTTTGTTGAAATATATGGGCGTAGTGGGTCAGGTAAAACAAGTATCCTGAGTGAGCTTTGTGGCTCTGCACAGGCTACTGGTGGTGACATTATGTTCATGGATCCTGAAGCAAGGCTTGATGAAGAATACGCCAAGACGTATGGTGTTGATGTACCTAAAGAGTCTTATGAACAACCCAATACAGTCACAGAAATGTTCAAACATTTCACCTCTTGGAAACCCAAAAGCAAAGATAAACTAAATGTCTTTGCTGCTGATTCCCTTGCTGCATTATCCACTGAACTTGAAATGGATAAGGGTGACAAGATGGGTATGCGTAGGGCTAAAGAGTTCAGCACTGAGTTCAGAAAGCACTGCCGTACCATTAATGCCAACGGTTGGATCATGGCATGTAGTAACCAAGTACGACAGGGTGACTATGGTGATGTAACTCCTGGAGGTAAAGCAGCAGAGTTTTACGCCTCCTTACGTATCAGTGTAAACCAAGTTGAAAAACTGTTCAAGGAGAAATCCTTTGGTGGCAAAAAGGTTAAGCGTGCGTTTGGTATATGTTCCAAGTGCATCATAACCAAGTCATCCATTGATAAACCATACCGTGATGTTCCCATCTATATCATTTTTGATTATGGTATTGATGATGTCCGTGGCAACTTGCAGTGGATGAAAGATGTGCTTGGCTCCACTAAATACAATGCTGTTGATAAGGAATACCAGCGTATGGATCAAGCCATTGACTGGATTGAAAAGAATGACCTTGAAGAGAAACTTCGCGATCAGGTTATTAAGTTGTGGGGCGAAGTAGAAACTAAATTCAAACACAAGCGTAAACAAAAACGCAGAGGATAACATGGCTCGCAGACGCATAACACGCAAAAAGAATAAACAACAGGGTGGCGGTATTAGATGCCCTAAGTGTGGTAGCAGTACAAAAGTCCGTAGGACTGAACCACAGCCAGAGATATCAGTACAGTTGCGTTCACGCATCTGCGACAAATGTGGCCTATCACTTGAAACTGAAGAGAAGATAGTAGCTGTAGGGAGTGAAAAGTGAAAAAGGTTTTACTCATTGACTGCGACGCTGTAGCTTGGTCTGCGTACCATGGGCTACCTGATGCCCTTAGTCACAATGAACAAAGCACAGCGGTCATTTACGGGTTCCTCAACAGTGTGTTTTATCAGCAGACTGTTGAGGATGCTGACTTAATAGGTTTTATTTGGGACAGCAGAAAGAATAAACGTATTGATATTTTCCCTGAGTACAAATTCAAACGACGTACAGTGAAGCAAGAATATACTGATGATGAGCAACGGTCACACAGTGCTAGATCTCAGCAATTCAAAATACTCAGGAAGGAGATCCTGCCTGCACTGGGCTTTTCAAATGTGTTCATGCAGAAAGGGTATGAGGGTGATGATATAATCGCTGCCCTTGCTTTAAAATACCGTAAGCGTAACTTCGTGCGTTTACTTGCACGGGACGGTGACCTATTTCAATTACTCAATCAGAACTGTACAATGTTCGATTGGGTGAAGCAACAAACCTTGGATGATGATTGGTTTTTTGAGAGGTATGGTGTGTACCCTGATATGTGGGCTGATGTTAAAGCAATAGCAGGGTGTCCAACAGATGAAGTGCCAGGAGTTCCTGGGATTGGGTATGACAGGGCTATAAAATACTTACTGGGCAACATGAAACCTGCCTCAGTATTGTACAAACGAATCGTAAACAGCCCTGCACTGATTGATTTGACCCGTACCCTCACCACATTACCCCTTGAAGGTACAAAGCAGTACAGGCTCAAATACGACACGTGTACAGTGGGCAAACTTAAACAAGTAGCTGAGGAGTTTGGGCTACAATCTTACCAATCTGATGGTAGGGTTATGGATTTTAGGAGATACTTTTGTGGCAGAGGTAAGGCAGAGGCGAAAGCTAACAAAAAGAAAAGACGCTGATTGGGAACAGTTAATCAAAGATTGCTTATATCAATCATCGCACACTGCGAGGTGGGGTTGCTTAGATAAGAACTGTAAACTATTCCGCATCATAAATTTTAAGAATGTCTACGTCCCTCAACACATTGTCAGTACAATGGAACTTGATGGTAGATTGACCCTGCAAGAAAGTGGGTTCTACAAGTACATCAATGTAATAAGGCGTCGTGCTACAAAGCCCAGTAAAATAAAATTCAAAAGGCGTAAAATAGGTGTTGACACTCATTGAACCTTTGGGTATATATAGTGGCATACTTAATAAATACAGGGGGCAACATGAATTTCAAAAACCGTAGAGTTGTGGTAGGCATTAGCAAGACAATCAATTTAGGTAACTATGAAAGTATGAGAATCCATACTGGAATGGAAGCTGACATAAATGATAAGGCTGATGTTGACGAAGCGTACAATGAATTGTTTGAAGAGTGTACCAAGCAACTGCTTGAGTACGAAGAAGAAATAATCGGAGGTGAGAAATGAATCGTAAAGAACTTGTAGCAGCAATCGCTGAGGAAACTGATCAAACACTTATCGTAGTTGGTGGTGTTGTTGATTCACTGTTTAGTGTTATCACAGATGCTTTGGCTGATGGTGAAGAAGTAGTACACGCAAATTTTGGTAAGTTCCATGTGCAACGCAGTAAGGCTCGTAAAGGGCGTAACCCTGCAACTGGCGAGGCAATTGATATTGCTGCCAAGAACCATGCAAAGTTTAAACCACGCAAGGTTCTGAAAGACGCATTGAATTAACCAGCAGAAATGTTGCGGGTACGCCCTTGTGCGTAAGCTGTGAGATTATGTTCGAGCAGCAGAACAGGGCGGTTGTGGGGTTTGTACCCCCTATGCGAAGGTGATGGGGAGAATTTGAAACTCTTGCCATGTACAGCACTTGATACCTGCATCATCAGTTTTAGTTTTAGAATATTTAATTTTATTGGGGAGCAGTACAATGGCAAAGTTACATCAAATCCTGGCTACAGAGTCAGACCTTGAAGGCAAGTACAAACGTACTTGTGAAGAAACGAAAAAGACTTTCGGAAAGAAAGCAATGTTTACTGGTGGGCACCGTAAACTGGTTGTGTTTGACGACACAGACAAAATTGATCACCCTGAAGAACATCAGGCCATGACCACCACTGTGCATGAACGTATGAAGTTTACAGGTGGGGCTATCAGCAACTATCTTGATGCTTTGTTCCAGAAGGAAGCTACCAATCAGGAAGCTCATGCTGACCTTGACGTTGATGGTGTCAGTATTGGCATGGCACTTCCAGCTACGTTTTTGCTTGCGTTAGAATCTCGTTTGAAGTATGTACGTGGTGTTTATGAAGCACTGCCTACCCTGCAAGCTGGTGTAGACTGGAAACCTTCAACCGATAAGGGTGACGGTATCTGGGACATGGTGCACCCTGAAGAGAAAATCAAAACCAAAATGACTTTCAAGTCTCAGATTCTGGTTGAACCTACTGAACACCATCCTGCCCAAATTGAAAAATGGGAAGAGCAGGTACCAGTTGGTAAATTCGTCAAGCATGTATGGTGCTCTATGATCACCTCCCATGAAAAAGCTGAAATCCTTGGGCGTATTGACCGACTACTTCAGGCAACCAAGCAGGCTCGTCAACGTGCCAATGCTCAGGAAATTGTCAAGGGTAATGTTGGCAAAAGCATCATGGACTTTATCAACGACGGGAAGTAAATGTTTGATAACGGACAAACGGTGGTGCATGTCAAAACGGATGCTGAGTACATTGTACTTGAAACTCCTGATGACAAGCACCGCCTTGAACATAGCAACGAACGGTACTACTCGTATTGCCCTGCTGATGATCGCTGGTCAATTCATAAAACGGTGTGGGTACGTTGTGAAAAAGAAATGGAAGATGGCAGGTTCATACTTGCCATTAAGTAGGGGGTTGGCGAAGTCTGGCTCAACGCACTTGCCTTTGACGCAAGCATACATCGATGGTTCGAATCCATCACCCCCTTCCAACTAAAGGTTGCTTATGTGGAAATTATGTAATATGCTTTTTGGTTGGGACTATGTGCAAATAGCACATAAGTATAGAAGTGGTGGTACGATGCGTGTCACCATAGCCCCAAATGGAACCAGAATTATAAAAACAAAACGGAATGGGGTCATTCATTTTAGTGATCCCCTACCTATTGGTGGCTTAATCACTGAAAGCGGGTGGACAGTATTACCACTTACTCCAGGAATAACAGAACAGGAGAAACATAATGCGTAGTACATCAGGGGGGATCTCAGTCATGTAAGTGGCAATCACGCCACTCTTTTAGTTAAAGGAGACATGACATGGGTAAAGGTAAATCAGGACATAAGACCAACGAAGCAGCAGCAAAGAATCGTGCACGCTATAAGTTGGAAGGACGTTGCGAAAAGAATAAAGCACGCAAGGCTCGCAAGGAAGCAAAGAAGCAAGCTAAATTGAAAGCAAAGCGTGCATAACAAATGACTGACAGGCTATAAAGCTGGAACAGCCCCTTCCTAATAAGTTGGTGCCTGTCGGTGAACAAATGTGGAAACGTCAGGTGTGCGTGGGTGAAGCTGGAGATTGTGACCATTCTCCGTAAGGCTTTATACCATGGCACCCTAATCAAGCGTTGCAAGCGTAGTACGTTTCCATGTGTAGGAGTGTAGCTCAGTCGGTAGAGCACTTGCCCGATAAGCAAGCTGTCGTTGGTTCGATCCCAACTATTCCTACCAAAAGCAGTTTTGAATAAGTACTGTCTGGGGAATGGATTAAAATGTATAAAGATCTTGTATCCCTTAAAAACTTTATACATACTTATTCAATTTATGCTGGCGTATAGCTCAGTTGGTAGAGCAGTAGATTGTTAATCTATTGGTCACAGGTTCGAGCCCTGTTTCGCCAGCCAACAAATTACAAAGTTTTGATACCATGCTGACCAATGCCATGGAGCCTGCGAGTGGTATCAAATTAACTGACCTGTTCCTGTACAACTGGGGACTGAACCTGACAACCCACATTCATGTGGGGTAAGTAGAGAGTTACAGACAGGCATGTCTACTCTCATAATTAGGGCAGGTTGGGCATGTATAACGGGGATATATATCGTTATGGAGGCGAACAAGACTGTAAATCTTGTCTTATAGGGTCTGTGGGTTCGATTCCCTCTATCCCCACCATAGGAAGGTACCGCTAAACGGTTGGCAAACGGGCTTGAACCCCGTGGCATGGTCAAACATGGGCGTTCGATTCGTCTACCTTCCTCCATGCGGAAGAGTCGCTTAATGGTAGAGCACCTCACTGCTAACGAGGCGTGGTAAAACATGTGTAGGTTCGACCCCTATCTCTTCCGCCCTGCGTACTTAGTTCAATTTGTCATTGACAATCAGTTCAATACGTGGTTAAGTGTATATATAATGACACTTACCAACAAATTGAACTGAGTATTTTATGCAATTCCTATCAAAAAAACAAACATGGCAAAATCTAAAAAGAAGATGCGTTAAGAATAAAGAAACAAAATGCTTGGAATGGCAAGGTGCTATAAGTGGTGGTTACCCAAATATAGCTATAGAA
>QNEY01000033.1 GCA_003645385.1 Gammaproteobacteria bacterium
CAGTAATGGTTTAAATATTCAAACGATGGTTTTGCTTTATTTCACTGGCTAACCAATCAAAAACACCTGCTTCTTTTGCATAGTTATCCCATTCACTGACAACTGTGATGATATCATCAATAATCTGCTCGGCTTCTTTCTTAAAATTACCTATCAATGTCGCTACTGCTAACAGATCATCTCGTACAAAGTCATCTCGTTTCCCATTAACTGACATTTGGTGTGAGTTTACCCACGGTGAACCTTTCTTATAGCTATAGGCTAAATCAAAGGCAGGCGAAAGTCGCCAATGGCTAGCAGCATGATCTAATGTAAAACAAATATTTTTAGTATGGTCGTCATGGTTTCTTGCCACGATATTAAATACCATTCGGCGGTATATTTCTATGGCATCTTTTCTAGGTAATCGAAGTTGTCTTGCTACGGCCAATAGCTGTTCATAACTATACGCACCTGGCTTTTTATAATCAGCATGATCCATAGCACATAAAGACACAACATGACGTTTTCTATTTCCATCACGATCAAAGCGCTTAGTCATAAAATGGGCACGGTCACCTTCTCTCAACAATTCTGATGATGAGATATCAATACCTGCATCTTTTGCCATTAAATAGTATGCATATTCCATACAGCCAAAACCATAGGGATCGCCAAAGGTTTCACTACTGACCTTGTGTTCTTCTACCCCATCAAATTTCAGTAGATAATGTTCAAACTCAGGTGGCGCATCAACTTGGCCCGAGTGAAATTCTGTTCTGTCTTTATTCACTGCTACTAAGACTTTAGCTCGTGCTCCACCTGCTGAGGTACCAACCTGAAATAATGCCAACATAGCTTCATTGTTATACTTCTGGTCTTGCTTAATAGTTGCAGTTAAATTTTCCCGCTGGTCGAGTACCTGTTGCGCCATTTCTACTAAAGAGGCTATATCTAAATGATCAATAGCTGTTACCAGTTCAAGAGCGGGAAAAAACTCTATAGCGCCCATGCCACGATTTCCCGTGTAGAGTAACCGTTCAAGTGCCGTAAAGTCATTGGTATCACGACCTTGTTGGGCTAACCATGTATTAATAACGGCGTTACCAAAGTCATCAGGTAAAGTATCTGCAAAAACAGCTGGTAAACCATTGTATGTCTCAGAATTTAATGAAGGAAACTGATATTTATTTGGTGATAATGGCATGCGTAATGGCGCTACTTCAATACCGCCTTTTATCCATTCTGGTGCATATTCAAAGGTACTAATTTTTGAGTTTGTATCATAGGCTAACGCCCCAACCAATTGCCCCCATAATCGAACCTCTGCTAAATTTCCCATTTACCAGTCCAGCTCTTTTTTATTTTGATCATTGGCCGTCCCATCACGCGGACTGGAAGCTCGTTGTGGTTGCTTACCTTTTGACTTTAATTGTGCCATCGGGCTGAAGGTTGTTTCTGGAATAAACTGCTCAATTAAGTCCAGCCGTCCTAATGCTCGCAAGGCGGCAATAATATTTTCAAATTTAGCGGCACCCTTTGCTAATTGTCGATAGCTCACACGAGATACCCCTATTTCATCTGCCAACTGTTGCTGGGTTATATTTTTCTCAAGGCGTAGCTGATCGATCCGTTGACCGATCTCTTGTGCAATTGCTCTGTTTGTCATTGAGTCAAAGTTCATAATAAATACTTTGCCCTCATTTTTAACCAATGTCAACTTATCTTATCATTAACAGCTTAATTCACATATAATGATAACTTTTTAAACCATTAAACCGGATCGACTCATTACATATATTAATAGTGATGAAGGAATTCAAGCTTGCCAACTGGCTGTAATTACTGGTGCCAGCTCTTCTTTTATCTGACCTGATAATTCTAATTCCGCAGAAGAAGATGGATTAAATACAGCCATCGCCTGCACAAGTTGATCTACCTGATTATTGCTTAATGTATGTCCGTTATTGACACTAATCTCATCAAGTTGATGACGTTCATGTCTATACCAATTCTTCATCATCACATTATCTTCTGTACCCATGATACTAATTTCTAAATCATTACCAGCTCTTTCAAACCAAAGCTGTTGTTCATTAATATCATCACCAAAAGCAAGCACATCACGACTGCTTTTGACAGGATCGTAATTTCTTATCACATCCTGCCCATCACCTCGGTCAAATAAATAGGTATCACTTCCAGCACCACCCGTTAGCTGGTCATTACCTTCTCCACCGCTGAGAATATCATTACCTGAACTACCCCAAAGCACATCATTACCTGCTTCACCATTTAGTGTTACATTGGCGTAGCTGTGTTTCTTACTGGTCAAATCAACAACATCGTTGCCATTCCCCATATCAAAACGTTCTATATCAACAACTCGTGGGCCAGTAGTACTATTCGGCAATGGGCTAAAGGTATCTTCTAGGAAAATAACATCATCACCATCTGTACCTTGAAGGATATCTTGTCCTTCTCCACCATCAAACAAGTCATGGCTATTCTGTTTGTTAATTAATCGAATACGTTCCCTGCTACCTCGATGACCTGGACTACCTACATTTTTAGCAAAAAAACGATTTGACCATATTGCATCTTCAGACATTAGTAATACATCATCACCTGATCCACCTTGCAACCAATCACTTCCTTTTCCACCCAATAAAGTATCATTTCCAGCACCACCGATAAGGATGTCATCACCTTCACCACTGTTAATTACATCATCATATTTAGTACCTGATAATGTGTCATTTCCTGTTCCACCAATAATGTCAGGATTTGCATCATCCACAATAAGATTAAATATTGTTTCAGCGGCCAAGCCACCAGTATCAGTTGCTGTTATTTTAATATCATATGCACCAGAGCCATCTAGCGGTGGCAATCCTGAAAATATTTGGGTATTGATATCAAAGCTGAGCCAATCAGGCAATATAGATCCATCAACTAAAGTGGCACTTAAAGTAAGAGTGTCACCAATATCACTATCGGTAAAGGTATCTATTGGTAGTTGATAGCTAAATAGTGTGTTTTCATCACCTGTTTGGTCTGCTAACCCTGTAGTAACAATAGGGCCATCATTGATATTATTGATGGTCAAAACAAAGCTATCACTAACACTTAACCCGTCGTTATCTATTGCAGTAATTTTAATATCTAAAACGTTTACATCTTCATTATCAGGTGTGCCTGATAGAATTTTTGTATCAGCATCAAAGCTCAGCCATGAAGGCAGCTCACTGTTATCAGCTAATGTAGCAATATATGTGAGTGTGTCACCGGCATCATTATCAATGAAGCTACCTGCTAGCACTTGATAACGAAACAGGACATCTTCATCACTTGCCTGATCAAGCAATGCAGTGTTGACTATAGGGGCATTATTAGTTTTGTTGCCTCCAAGCTTATCAAGATCACTAAGATTTGACTGAACATAATCAAAAGTCCACTCCGTACCACTAGAAAAGATAATACGATCCAAAGCATCAGCACCCTTACCATATTGTGTCGAGAAATAATTTCCCACACGGATCCTATCTTCTCCTGTATCACCAATGACAATTAATAAATCCTCATTGGCCTTAAATAACTCAACATTTTCCGGTGTGATCGCCACCCCAAACTGAAGTACATCTGCCCCTGACCAATTATGGTTCATAATTTGATCGTGACCATCACCCAACTCAAATTTATATGTATCGTTCCCTTCTCCTCCGACTAAATAATCTGCCCCTTTTCCTCCATGTAGGTAATCATCACCATTATCACCGTAAAGCCAGTCATCTCCAGTGCTACCTTTTAGCGTGTCATTACCGGCTCTACCAGATAAATAGTTATTCCCATTTTCTCCAACAAGGTTATTATTTTCATTGTCACCATATAAACGATTATCTAGCTCTTTTGGAGTCCAAATTTCACTGTGAATCGTATCAACATCCCATTCGGTTCCATCATTAAATCTTAATGTAGTTAACACATAATTCCCACTGTAGTCTTCTTGTGCAAAATGATTAACTACTCGAATTTGATCGCCACTAGATTTAATGGTGATTAAAAGATCATCTATGAGGTTTGATTTCTCCGTATCAGCACGCTGTATAAGCAGATCACTTGCTGCAATACCAACGCCTAACTGTAATATGTTTGTAGTATCAACATCTCTCGATGATGGATTAAAAATTCGATCTCGTCCATCCCCTGACTGGAAATGGAAAATCGTAGTTCCTAAACCACCAAACAAATCATCATCACCCTGTCCACCAAACATTTCCTTTTGTCCTGTTGCAGCTAAAGAGTTTCCACCGAAAGATAGCTCTGAAGAAACGTATGCAAACAAAGAATCATTTCCTCGTCCTCCATATAGAAAATCATTACCCTCACCGCTATACAACATATCATCGCCTATGCCTCCCATTAATACGTCATCGCCTACTCTCCCAGCGATCACATCATGGCCAGCCAAACCATTTAGTGTATTACTAAAGCTATTTCCAATAATCCAATCATCGCCTTCTGTTTCCAGTGTTCCCACTGATTTTAAGAAGTCTAAATCCCAAGTAGTGCCATCACCAAAATGGACAGTTCCTATAGCATGTGTTTTTGAATAGAGTGAGTGATCTGCAAAAAAGCCTTTCAATTCAACACTATCATCTGAACCTTTGATTTTAAGAAATAAACTAGTTCTTAATGCTGTTAACTTAATATCATCAGCTGTAATGCCTTCTACGAATTTTAGAGTATCCTGACCATCAATAATATTTCTGGATAGCTGATTTATTTTATCTCGCCCATTGTTAGGACCGACAATATAAGTATTTGAACCACTACCACCCTCCATATAGTCATCACCAGCAGCACCATTCAATACATCATCGCCATTCCCACCAAAAAGTGTATCTTTACCATTACCCCCGAAAAGAACATCATCACCATCACCACCTTTTAGGACATCATTACCACCACGACCTTCAAGTGTGTCATTACCTGCCTCACCCTGGAGGTTGTCATAGTTAGCGTCACCTATTAAGTTATCAGCATTTGAGCTACCAACTTGCCTAACATAATCAATAATATTGACTATTGAGCTTACATAATTGAAGTCCCAGATAGTTGAATCAGAAAAGGTTATATTTTCAAGAGAAGATTGTTGACCTGTATGGAAATAATTTATTACCGTAATTTCATCCCCCGAATTCGAGAAATGAATAAGCAAATCATCATATAACTGATGTAATGATAGTTCACTTGGCTGAATACCTTCCCCGAAGACTAGTGTATCTACACCATTTTGATCATGGATTGTGTCTGAGCCATCACCAATATGATAATGATAGGTATCATTACCATATCTATCATTTAATTGATCATCTCCAGCCCCACCAAAAAAGGCATCATCACCTTTATCACCATATAATGTGTCGTATCCTAAACCACCGATGAGAGTGTCGTTACCATCAGACAAGTATGAAGTACCATGGCCATACAGCTCATCATCACCTTCACCACCAATCAGAGTGTCATCTCCCGCTTGCCCGATTAACCTATCACTGCCTGCTTGCCCATCAATAACATCATTCGTATCATCTCCTCGAATCACATTATCCATATCATCTGTCACTCTTAGCCATTGCAGAATATCGACACTATCCCAAATTGTACTGTCTGAGAATTTGAATTGATATGAGGGTTCTAAATATATGAAATCCTGAATAATCAACTGATCTGTTGTGCCCTCAAGATTCAGTATGAGATTACCAGAATCAATATGAACACTAACATCTCCTGGAAAAACATCACTTCCAAACTCAACAGTTTGAAGAACAGAAGATGGATAAGAGCGTATCAAATCAACGCCATCCCCAAGACCAAAACGATAAGTGTTTTCTCCTGCTGTTCCTAATATCTCATCGTATCCACTGCCACCATAGAAAATATCGTTGCCAGTGCCACCTATGAGAAAATCATCACCTTCACCACCTAAAAGATAAAAATCACCCTCGGTATTAATACTCAGATAATCATTCCCTGTAGCCCCAGACAAATAGTTATTTACAGCATCACTACTGTACAAATAATCAGCACCCAGTGAATGCTGTTTAATCATATCGATAACCGTCTGATATCCCCAGTTTGTACCATCCGAAAACTCTATTACATCTAATGAAGAGTTACTACTTAAATAGTCTGCAAGAAATATTAATTGATCTGACTTCCACAACATCAAGTCAACACTTAATTCCTTATTCACACTTGTTCTCGTGGCCACGACATCTGAAGGTGCTATGCTCTCACCAAAACGGAGAACATCATAGCCTCCGTCTGAGTCATAGTTATTAATACCCGTATAGTCAGCAGCATTTAAAGCAAATAAATAAGTATCATTACCATTTCCACCAAATAAATAATTTGCATTCCCACCACCATCCAAGGTGTCATTACCATTTTGCCCTTTCAGACTGTCATTACCCATTCCACCCAATAACAGATCATTGCCATCGCCGCCCTGTAGACGATCATCTCCATTGCCACCGGTTAAGACATCATTGCCAGCTTCACCATAGATAGAATCATGTCCATCCAATCCGTTAATAGTGTCATCACTCGCATAGCCATATAACGTATCATTAGAATCAGATGGAATTAAGGCTTGAGCTCTGACAAAATCACCATCCCAACTTGTTCCATCTGAAAATTCTATGGCATATAACTCATAGTTAAGACTGCTAAAGTAGCTTTGTACCGTAATCACTTTACCCGTGCTTTGTAATGTCAGTTTTAAATCATTATTTGTTCGTTTTATAAGCACATCAACGGGTCTAATTCCAGCCATAAACCGCAGAATGTCCTGACTGGTTCTACTATTATCAAAATTATTGATCGTCGTATTGCCATCACCTGCTGTAAACAGATAAATATCGTCACCATCATTTCCTGCCAGATAATCATTATTTCCAGATCCACCTCGTAGAGTATCGTTACCTTCATGGCCATAAAGCCGGTCATAACCCTCATTACCTTCTAAATAATCATCTCCCTCATTACCATAAAGGTAATCATTATTTAGGCCGCCATAAAGTTTGTCATTACCCTTCTGGCCAAATAGCTTATCTGCACCTTGACCACCATAAATGATGTCGGCCCCACTACCGCCTCGGGCTTCATCATTGCCATCACCGCCTTCTATGTAATCATTACCATGAAGACTAGAGTCTAATGCATCACTATCACCCCACAAAAAATCATTGCCTTTGCCACCAAACAGTCGGTCATCACCACTATGACCTAATATATTATCAACACCATCTCCACCTTCGAGTCGATCATCTCCCTCTGCACCAAAAATACGATCATTACCAGATCCTCCTACTAAGGTGTCATTGCCAGCATTACCATATAACGCATCATTACCAGCACCACCATGTAACCAATCTGGACCATCATTACCGATTAATACATCTTCTCCCGCTTCACCATAAAGCGTATTCGAATTTGTGTCAGTAAACGGTACGGAAGTAGTGCTTAAGTGATATAAACCCGTTTTACCTGTACTTATAGAGAAAAGGGCTAGGCTACCTTTTCCATACAAACCATTATTCGGTGTATAGGCGTATGAAATATCTGGGTTGTCATCTAAGACACCCGAAAATCCTTCACTGGGATAAGATAAAATAATATTTGTTCCCTGGGTAACAACGTAGGTTGATTGAATGATTTTCCATTGCTGCTGCTGCGTTAGGTGAACATCATTATCGTTAGAATCAAACTCAATATAGGGGTAGAGAAAACTATTGGCACTAATAAAATCATTACCTTCACCACCAAAAGCACTATCTTGGCCATCACCTAGCAACAGAACATCGTTACCATTACCACCTTGCAGCCAATCATTATCGGTATCACCTATGAGCCAGTCATTGCCTGTTCCCCCTATTAAAATATCATCACCACTAAAACCTCTTAAGTAATCCTCACCTTCGAGTCCAATTAATTCTGCATTTTTCCCATCATAAGCTGAATAGTTATGGCTAAAATTACTATTGTTATCACCAATATAACTGGCATTAGTTGCTGTATCAGATACTTCAGCTGCTGTCTGGGGAGAAGTTAGACCAAGATCACCTAATGTGTAGTATTTGATCGTAATACTAGATTTGGTTGGATTGCTTGTATCTACAATTTTTAATGTACCAACGGCACCATCAACATGATCAGGCTCAAAGTAATAAGCAATACCTTTATCATTATCATTAAAGCTGTTTGACTCATTAAGCGTCACAACACTAAGAACATTACCATTCCAGTTAACATTTCCTAAGCCATCGCTATCAATAATGGTGTCATTGCCATCACCTGTAGTGTAGATATAGGTGTCAGTGCCTTGACCACCTTCTAGATGGTCATCACCACTATTGCCAATAAGTGTATCGTCACCACCTCCAGCAAATACATGATCAGCTTTACTTCCACCATCTAATTCACCTTCATTTTCATCGTTAGCTGAGCCAAATAGATAACGTGCTTTTTCAGGTATAACTGGGGGTGGAATTTCTTGGCCAGTCGGTTTACGTCGCTTATTGGTTTCAATATTCAGATTACTTGAAAAATCATGAAATATACCATCACCCAAAGCTGAACTAAATAGTTCTCTTTTACCTGCACCATCTGCATTTAAATCAGCAGAAAATACAGCATTTTTCGCTTCTAATAAGAGTGCTCTGGATTGTAGGTAGTCTTCAGTAAGACCAATACCAGTAGCCAAGTTATATAAATCGAATTCATGATTTTGATTATGTTGGGCATAGTCAAAGCCTGTTACGACAAAGGGATTGAGGTTTACTAAAGCATAGCGATAGCCAATGCCTTGTTGACCTTCAACGAGTGCATCACCTAAATTACTAGGTATGATCTTATAGTTCTTATCTTCAGCAACTGCTTGTATATCTGTAAGAGCATCATGAAAAGATTCTCGATAAGTAATATTGCCAAATTCACCACTGATTGCACTTGGATCTAATGTAGTAAAAGCATCCCCAAAAAACAACATACCTAAGTTATTGATTACATTATCGAGCGTATCATGTTCTGATACACCATCGCCCAATAAAGCTCCATCAGCCTTTGCCGCAGATGAGTTAATCATAATTGTCTCAGCGGTGGCCCGACTCAATGTGGGATCAATTTTCTGCATTACATTGGTCAATGATAACGAATCAATAATTAGAACAATGCTGTGAGTATCACCAAATCTAAATTCCTTCCCTGCTAAAGAACCTAAAATGCCATCAACATTGGGCTGATCTTCTATCAATATGGCAAATTCATTCTGCGAGTTAATGCCTTGATTAGCCACAATTTCAAAATCATTTTGACTTAATGCAGCATCACCATAAATTTGGTCTATTTTTTCACTAATGCCACTATCAAGTTCTTTGCCAGTCAATAGTAAGCTAGTAGCATATTTTCTTAAAATTGCTTGTTCTGCATAATCATGTCTGGCGGTGTATTGAACATTGGCTAATTCACCTTGTTTTTCAGTGAGATTAATAAGGGAATTAACATAATAAACATCTTCTGGTATATCACTATCAGGCTCCTTTGTTGCCAGATCCCATAAATCATATAGTGTAGTATCGCTACCAAAAGAAGGCTGGACTAGAACACCAGGATCTAATATCAAAGCGCGATAGTCATCAATCATATTTTCTAATGTGCCAGCACTAACATTAAAGTCACCACGCCCAACAGCATTAAAGTTATAGGATTTAATAACTACTTCGGGATGTATTTCAGTGAATATCGTTGCCAAATGACCTGATAGCGAATAACTAGTAAGGTTTAATTCAGTATCAGCACTAATATGACCTTGATTGATCAGAAACTCATAATAATCTTCCATGCTGGCAAGTTGGGCCAACGAGAAGCCATTAAAAGAAATATCACCATCAGCACCATAGGCATCTCGTATTTTATCACCACCTTTATTTTCCTCTCTAAACTCAGTACTACGCATGGAGAGGGTAAATTCTCCAGTATCTCTATTCTTTATTAAAGTGCCTGAAAAACCACTACTGCGATTGGGTAGTTGGTGGATGATTTGGTAGTTTTCAAGAAAACTTGTTGCCTGAGATTCAACCATGCGAGTTGCATGATCTTTTTCATTAACTGTTTTATATAGGTAATGATTTGTTCCATCCTTTAGACGTTCAGTTATTAAACCACTGGTAACCACATCAGTATTCGCTAAATCAATACCATCCAAATAACTCTCAGCGGCTAATTGTTGGATGGCAAAGTCTAACCAAATTTCTACTTGTATTTTAGATTCCATAGCTTCACTCCTTGAAGACTGTTATTATTTTCCTGGTTTTAAGACAGTTGTAATAAATTGATAGAAATCATTTTTTCCTGTTCTTTTATAACAGGTTTCTCCCCCTAACCACCAAATTTGATGATCTTTCTTACCCGTTCGGGCAAACGAACGCCACAGGCCTAAAATCTCATTGGTCTGTAAATCAACTACGGCTATTTCCCCACCGGCAATGCTATTCTCTCTATCATAAGGACGTTGAATTCCTCTCCACACATAGCCATATTGGCTTCGTAATTGCGTATCATATGTTTTGGTAATGTTATATACAAACTTAGAATTATAATCATCACCTGCTGCAATTGAATAACGAATAAATTTAGTGTCAGCAGGTGGTTTAAGTGATACTGATGGATGATGATGTTTTAAAATTGATGAGTGCCATTCACGCTCATACAATGATGTTTCCCAATATACATATCTACCACTGCCAAGCTTACCAATGAAGTTTCCACCGATATTTTCATTTTAGTATTTCACAATAATTTGGAATGCAGGGTCTTCTAATACGTATCGATCTTTAGATTCATCACCTCGCTGTGATAGCC
>QNEY01000034.1 GCA_003645385.1 Gammaproteobacteria bacterium
AGATTCTGGCAGAGGTCTATGGTAGCTAAGCCATCACTTGATGGGCTGAGGGTATTGATCACAAGGCCTCAGCAACAAGCAAAAGATTTGTGTGAAATGGTTGAAGATGCTGGAGGCATTGCTATCCCATTTCCAGTAATCAATATTAAGCCAATAGCGACACAAAATTGGTCGAATATTGCATTGGCTGAACAGGATATGATTATTTTTGTCAGCCGAAATGCAGTAACTTTTTTTATTGCAGGAATAGAAGGTGATTTACCTGTCAATATACAGTTAGTTGCTGTTGGAGCGGCAACAGCTACGTCTATGAGCGAACATGGTTTACGGGTGGATATTCAACCACCAGAGCCAGCGGGAAGTGAAAGTTTATTGGCGATGCCAGCGCTGAACAATGTGAAGGATAAAAAAGTATTAATTGTTCGCGGGCAAGGTGGTCGAGAACTGTTGGCTGATACCTTGACGACAAGAGGTGCTAAGATTAGCTATATAGAGATTTATCAGCGCAGTTTGTCAACCCCATCAAATGCACAAATTGAGCAGGCAAAAACAGCAGATTGTATTTTGGTTACTAGTATTGCTGGCCTAGATAACTTATCGAAGCTAATTGATGGTGATAGTTTAAAAAGTAAAAAACTGATCGTTGTCAGTGAACGAATCAGGCAATATGCCATACAGGATAGTTTTCAAAATATTGTAGTTGCTGATGATGCCAGTGATGTGGCGTTGATACATAAGTTGAACAGGATGGAGCAAAATGATGGAAAATCATGATAAACAGCAGGAAGTGACTGACGAAGTGACTCAGCCTGAGGTGGGAAATAATACTGTTAAGCCAGTAAAAATGACGTTGTTATGGCTGGCAATTGTAATTTTATTGGTGCTGATTGCCGGATCATTCTGGTTTATCCAACAACAGCAGATTAAAACAGCAACACTAGTGAAACGCATAGATGCTACAGAACAACTTAAAACTGAACTGGCACAATTAAAACAGACAATAACAACAGATGCAGGAGCTACCCATCAAAGACTTGAAAACTTAAGTACTACTGATGTGGGTTTAGCGAAGAAAGTAACTGACTTGGCAGAAATGCAGCAACTGACGGAAGGTGACGTTAAACGAGTTTGGGCCTTGGCTGAAGTTGAGTTTTTCTTGCAAGCTGCCAATCAAAGAGCTTTGTTGGCTAAAGATATTGAAGGTGCTAGAACAGCTTTAGTCTTGGCTGACCAGCAACTTAAGGCGCTTGCCGACCCACGCTTGTATACACTTCGAGCTTTAATTGCGGATGAGCAATTAGCCTTGGCATCTGTTGCTAAAGTAGATGTCGAGGGTATGGCTGTACAGTTACAAAGTGCTCTCGAACAAGTTGATAGCTTGTATATATTGATGGGGCCTGAACTTACAGCAGATGAAATGACTGATTCAGAGTCTACTTCACCCCTGCCTGAAAATTGGCAAGCAGCAATATCAGAAGCTTGGCAAGAGGTCCGATCATTAGTTGTTATTCGTCATCAGCAAGATGGTGCGGCTGCTGTTTTGGTGCCAGAACAGCGTTACTTCTTGTATCAAAATCTGCGTTTGAAATTGGAAACAGCACGCCTGGCATTGTTATCAGGTCAAGGCTCAGTATTCCATGCTAGCCTGGCTTCTGCTGAGCAATGGCTCCAACAGTATTTTGTTGGTGATGAACGTGATGCTATGTTGGAAACAGTTGCATCTTTACAAGCTGAACAAATATCAGTAGCAATACCTGACATTTCAGCATCACTAATATGGTTACAGCAGAAAGGTGAGCGATAATGAAAATTTTGATCATCATTGCAGCTGGTTTAATTGTGGGTGCAGGTCTAATATGGCTGGCAGATTTTGAGCCGGGCTTTGTATTGTTGCAATATGGCAGTTGGAGCCTTGAAACGTCTTTGATTATTTTTATGGTGGCATTTGTACTATTACTTGTCGCCGGCTATCTGTCATTAAGAAGTTTTGTTTTAGTTAAACAAACCCCTAAAAAACTAGCGGATTGGAATCTTTCTCGAACTCATCGCCGTGCTGGTCAGGCACTGACACGTGGTTTAATTACTTTAGAAGAAGGACGTTGGGCTGAAGCTGAACGCTTATTGATACGACACGCGGGCAATAGTGAAACACCGTTGTTACATTATTTGGCAGCAGCACGATGTGCACAGAAGCAAAATGCCTCTGATCGTCGTGATGATTATTTACGTTTGGCACATGAAACAACATCCGGTGCTGATATTGCTGTCGGTGTGGTACAGGCAGAATTACAACTTGCAGCAGATCAAAAAGAGCAGGCACTGGCGACATTGCAGCATTTACGCGAAGTTGCTCCAAAACATCCCTATGTACTGCAGTTATTACAGCAGTTATATTCAGATATGCAGCAATGGAGCCAGGTACAAGAAGTTTTGCCTGATCTGCGTAAACGTCATGTATTGCCATCATCAGATGTCAAAGCCCTATCGAATGATGCAGCTGTTGGCCAAATGAGAGCTGCTTTAACACGTCGTGATTTTGATACCATGCATGAAGTTTGGCAACGGGCACCAGCCAAAGTAAGGCAATCTGAAGCTATGTTAACGATATATATTTCAGGTTTGATGCAGGACGATGACTCTGATCAGGCGGTCTCCTTGATAGAAGCCTTTTTACATAAACAATGGAGTGATGAGCTGGCCTACCTATACGGAATAGTAGTGCAAGGAGAATCACTGCCACAATTAGCGAAGGCAGAGAGATGGTTGAGAAATAGGCAAGATAATCCATGGCTGTTACTCACATTAGGGCGATTGGCAGCAGAAAATAAACTTTGGGCTAAGGCGGAAGAATATTTACATACAAGTATTCAGCATGGTGCCAGAGGAGAGACTTATCAGGTATTAGCTGAGGTATTAGGGGCTGAAGGAAAAGACCAACAAGTGGCTGAGGCGTATCAGAAAGGCTTGAGTTTGATGTTGTCACAAAATGAGATGACAATTTGACACACCAGGACTTATTAAGGCTTTCATATGGATGAAGCAAGCACTTACTATTTAATTGACCTTCTAGCGTTGCTATTAGCAACAGTCGTTGTCGTGCCTATTTTCCACAAAATACGATTAGGAGCAATACTCGGCTATTTAACCGTTGGTGCCATCATGGGTCCATGGGGTTTAGCCCTTATAACGCAAGTTGAACTTATTCGTCATTTAGGTGAATTTGGTGTTATTTTTCTATTATTTATTCTTGGCATTGAGTTAAAGCCAGAAAAACTCTGGCAAATGCGGCACCTAGTCGCTGGACTCGGTTTGGGGCAATTGTTTATTACTGCTGCAGCAATATATGGTGTGGCAATCTGGTTTGATATTTCGCAGCAGAGCGCGATTATCATCGGTTTTGGCTTGGCTCTTTCTTCTACCGCCTTCTGTTTGCAGTTACTTGCTGAACGAGGGGGGATTACCACCCCGATGGGACGAATGTCTTTTTCAATTTTGTTATTACAGGATATGGCAGTAGTACCGTTATTAGCACTGGTGTCAGTGTTGGCTGGTGGCGATGCTGAGACATCTCAATCGGGCTTCAATTTGCTTTATGCAGTATTGGCAATTGTTGGGTTGTTATTTGCTGGCCGCTATTTACTTAACCCTATTTTGGGGAGGATAGTCGCAAGTCAAGATCCTGAAGTGTTCATTGCTGTTGCAGTATTGCTGGTGCTTGGTGTGGCTTGGATCATGGAATCAGTTGGCTTGTCGATGGCGTTAGGTGCTTTTCTGGCAGGATTGATGTTGGCAGAGTCACAGTATCGCCATCAAATTGAAGCTGATATTTTGCCTTTCAGGGGGATACTGTTGGGCTTATTCTTTATGACTGTTGGCATGGGAATTGATTTTGATTTGTTGTGGAATCAGCTGGCTATCATAATCAGTCTGACTATTGCGCTAATGGTGCTTAAAGCTACGGTAGTTTATATATTGGTGAGGATCAGTGGTGCTCGACATGATATTGCAACACAGACTGGAGTCTTGTTGTCACAAAGTGGAGAGTTTGGTTTTGTGATGTTTGGTGCTGCTTCGTTATCTGGTGTACTGGAACAACATCTAGCCAATATGTTGATCTTGATTATTACATTGACTATGGTGCTAACACCGTTTGTGGTGAAAGCAGCTAATGTCATGTTAATTAAGTTTTATACACCTAAACCGACAGAAGCAGGCCTCTACACTGAGTTTATTGATAATTCTGAAGAGCATGTCATCTTGGCTGGCTTTGGTAGGGTCGGTGCCAGGATTGGTGCTTTATTGAGTGCGGCAGATGTATCGTATGTAGCTATTGATACGGATCAAGAGCGAGTAAAAGCTGCGAGAGCACAAGGATTCCCAGTTTATTATGGGGATGCCTCTAATGTGAAATTATTACAGGCTGCAGGTGCTGATCGTGCAAAAATGCTCGTTGTTGCACTTGATAATCCGGAACATTTCGCGCAAATGATACCTTTGGTGAGACAGCATTATCCGGGAATTCCAATTCATGTCCGATCTAAAGATAGACAGCATTGTGCGGATCTAATCAGTCAAGGAGCAACAACAACGGTGTCAGAAACTCTTGAAACCAGTTTACGTCTGACAGAAGAAGTTTTACTGGGAAGCGGTGTCAGTGAAGAAGATATAAAAAGAGTCATTGATGAATTCAGGAATGATTACTACTCAGGCGTTGTACAGAAAGTGACCGAGAACAAAGTGGTAATGGGTGAATTAAGACATTAAGCAATCGTGAGCTTTAGGTATTATGGTTTTTACCTTAACTGACTGTCTTTGCTGCCACGACGGTTATAGCTGTCGTGTTTTATTTGCTCCTTATCGAGTTCAGACTGACAGCTAACACATAACCGTACACCAAGTATTGCTTTGCGTCGGGCTTCTGGGATGTCGGCGTCACATTCTTCACAGTGTGCCAAGCTTTCACCTGTTGGCAGTTGGCTCCGAGCTAGTTTAATTGCATCTTCTACGCTAGCATCTATTTGATCTTGCACTGCACCATCTCGAGACCAGCCACCTGCCATAATGAGCTCCTAAATCAAAGCTTATAAACGCATCGGCATAACAACATATTGCCGTTCAAATTTTTCATTGGCTGGTGAGATCAAGACGCTACTATTATCATCACTAAATACCATTTTTACTTTTTCATCGGGTATGGCATTGAGCAGGTCGAGTAAATAGGCATTATTGAAAGCAATTTCCAGTGAAGAACCTTGATAATCAACACTGATTTCTTCTTCTGCAGATTCTTGTTCTTGGTTGATGACAGTCGCTTTAATTAAACTTGGTTCAAGGTTAATTCGGACACTGCGGTGTTTATCACTCGATAAAATTGCCGCACGAGATAAAGCTTGTTTTAATTGGTCGCGATCGGCAATCACTTCCTTATCACCACCTAGCGGCAATACTCGTTCGTAGTTAGGAAATTGGCCATCAATTAGTTTGGATGTGAAGTGTAGATCGGGTAATTCAACCTTGATTTGCTGGTTGCTAAAAGCAATGGTCACATTGTCATCACTGTCACCTAATAAACGACCAAGCTCCAGTATCGCTTTCCGTGGCACAATAATACTGTTTTTCTCACTGACAGAAGTGTCTGTTGTCAGAGTACCAAGAGCTAAACGGTGACCATCGGTAGCAACAGCTCGTAGAATATTATCTTCTCGTTCTAGCAATAAACCATTGAGGTAATAACGTACATCTTGGCTGGCCATGGCAAAGCTGGTTTCATCAAGCAGTGCTTTTAATGCAGATTGGGGTAAGCGTATTTCATCAACATAATTTGCACCTTCACTATCAGGAAAGTCTTCACTCGATAAAGTAGAAAGTGAAAAACGACTTTTGCCAGCTCGCACTACTGCTTTGTTATCCTTCGCCTTGAAACTAATTGTTGCATTACTGGGTAGTGCACGGCAAATATCAAGAAATTTTCGGGCAGAAACAGTTGTTTTACCTTCTTGTTCTACTGCAACTGGTAATGTTGCGATCATCTCCAGTTCCATGTCGGTACTAGTCATGGTCAATTGATTGCCATGAGTGCGTAATAAAATGGTTGATAAAATGGGTAAGGTAGCACGGCGTTCAACAATGCTACATACCAACTGTAATGGGCGGACAATCACTTCTTGGCTGACAGTAAACTGCATGGTCATTCTCTCGGTTTGAAACAGATATTCAATAATTTTTTAGAACTATAACACAGGATTTTTTGTTTCTTTAGCTAGATAAGGTTCGGAATAGATTTCGATAATCTTCAGCAATACGACTATCAGTTTCTTTAAGTTCAGCCACTTTGCGGCATGCGTGTAACACCGTAGTATGGTCTCGACCACCAAAGGCATCCCCAATTTCAGGCAGACTATGATTCGTTAGCTCTTTGGCTAGAGCCATAGCTATCTGGCGTGGGCGAGCAATTGAACGGGTTCGTTTTTTTGATAATAGATCTGAGACTCGAATTTTAAAATATTCAGCAACGGTTTTTTGAATGCTTTCCAGAGTGACCAGTTTTTGATGCAATGCAAGTAAATCTTTTAAGGCTTCCTGAGCCATATCAATTGACAATGGCTGGTTAGTAAACCGTGAGTATGCCAAAACTCGCTGCAATGCACCTTCAAGATCACGCACATTAGATCGGATACGTTTAGCGATAAAAAATGCCACATCTTCAGGGAGAGTAACCAAATTCTGCAGAGATTTTTTAATCAGAATCGCAACGCGAGTTTCAAGCTCGGGTGGCTCAATGGCAATGGTGAGTCCCCAGCCTAAACGTGACTGTAGGCGTTCATCCAGATTTGCTACTTCTTTTGGAAAGCGGTCACAGGTCAGGATAATTTGTCGTTGACCTTCCAGTAAATGGTTAAAAGTATAGAAAAACTCTTCTTGAGAGCGCTCTTTTTTAGCAAAAAATTGAATATCATCAATAAGTAAGGCATCTGCGCTACGGTAATGTGCTTTAAATTGATCGATAACATTGTTGCGTAATGCGGTGATCATATCCTGTACAAAGCGCTCGGAAGACAGGTACATCACCCTGGCTTTTGGATTGTTCTTTTTTATTTGATTGCCAACAGCAAGCATTAAGTGTGTTTTTCCGAGGCCAGTGCCACCATATAGAAATAATGGATTGTAGCCACTGGTACCAGGTGCATCAGAAACGTGTAAGGATGCGGCTTTTGCTATTTGATTTGATTTACCTTCAACAAAAGAATCAAAGGTGAATAAAGGATTTATTGGAGTGCCGAGCGCTGGCTCGACAGAACTGTTAGTCGTTTTTGATGATCGCGGTGAGTTATTATTGTTTGTGGGTTGTTCTATTAACTTTGTACCCACCTCAATTTGCACTGTTTCAATATCACCATGACTTAAAGCGAGAACTAAAGTATTAATTTTTTGTTCAAGTTGCTCTTGTACCCATGCCTGAACATAAGGATTTGGCGCCAATAATCGTAAACTATCCTTTGTTTGGATGGCTTGCAACGGGCGCAACCAAGTGTTCAGCTGTTGTGCTGACAATTCACCCTCAAGATGGGATAGGCATTTTTCCCATAAGGGTGCTGACACATGAACTCCTTGATAATCAAATGATTGGAATACTATTTTGTCGTAAAAATACGGCGCATCTGCTATAGTGCGACGCTTATAGCATGACTGTTAAATCTATCGTCAATGGTTAGTTTTAGCAAGTAAAAATTATTAAGGCGGTTTAATGAAGTAGTGTTTGACTTATTAGTACATAAAACACTATAATTTCAGCCCTTTTGCCCATGCTGAGTCAATCGTCTGGGCGAAAACCATATAAGTTTAGTGGAGTTGGTGAAATGAAAAGAACTTTTCAGCCTAGTAATTTGAAACGTAAACGTACACACGGTTTCCGTGCACGTATGAAAACTGTTGGCGGTCGTCGCGTAATTAATGCTCGTCGTGCGAAAGGTCGTGCAAGCTTAACAGCTTAATTCTTCTCTATAACATAGGGAGGGCCATGACTTGGCAAAATTTAGCCGGGCCATGAGAATGAATAACCCGAGGGATTTTTCTCGGGTATTTCGTCAAGCAAAACGTACTAGTGGCGGAGGTTTGACGATATTAACGGTTGAAAACTCAGTTGAGCATCCTCGTTTGGGTTTGGCAATAGCCAAAAAGCATCTTAAGCTGGCATCACATCGCAACCGACTAAAGCGGATTATTCGTGCATCATTCCGACAACATCAATCTGCTTTTGCCAATATAGATATCGTAGTATTGTCGCGGCTTGACGTTAATAAGCGCAATTCAACCCAAATATGGGAAGCGTTGGAGCGACAATGGGAAACAGTGGTAGCGCAATGGAAAAAATCCTGATTGGCTTCATCCGAGGTTACCAATTGTTGATAAGCCCATTGATTGGCACACATTGCCGCTTCCAACCAACATGCTCTCGCTACATGATAGAAGCAATTGAGCGTTTTGGTGTTATTCGCGGTACTTGGCTTGGCATGCGGAGACTTTCGCGTTGTCATCCATGGCATGCAGGTGGTTTAGATCCTGTTCCTGAATTTAAGGAACCTCAGAGTAAGTAATGAATATTGAAAGCTCAATCTTTTAATATTCAGACTTAATTCACAAGGTCCTATAAGGCAAAAATACAATGGATAATTTGAAAACCTTTTTTATCTTTGGTTTGTTGATAGTTTCACTATTATTGTGGGAAGCATGGCAGAAAGACTATGTTCGTCCACAACAAGCAGCCCAAGTGGCAGCAACAATTGATGAAGAGTTACCTGCCATAACTACTGAGCAGCAGCAAGATTTACCTGATATGCCTGCAGCTGCCGTCTCTGTAGAAGGCTTGCCTGAAATAGATCAGACAACAGCCATTTCAACAGCCAATAAAATTCATATCAAAACAGATATAATCGATGTGTATATTGATACGCAGGGTGGTGACATTCGGAACTTGGCATTTTTAAAATATCCTGTGGAATCAACAACACCAGATGTGCCTGTACAATTTCTAGCTGAGACAGCATCACACTTTTTTGTTACGCAATCAGGATTGCGCTCTGATGTACAAGCTCCTACGCATTATGACCAATACACTACAGAAGTGAATCAATATGAGCTGACCGATGGTCAAGACACCTTGGTTGTCCCCCTACACTGGCGGTCAGAAGATGGGTTAAATATTACGAAGACCTACAGTTTCCATCGTGATAGCTATCTGATTGATGTTGATTATCAAGTGGAAAATAATAGTGGTGAGCGTTTTACTGCATACCCTTATGCTCAATTCAACCGTATCCGTCCACAGGAAGATTCCGGCTTCATCTATACCTACACAGGTGCTGTATTTTCCAGTGAAGGCAATGAATATGAGAAAGTAGATTTTGATGATCTAGATGATGCTGCTTTTAGCCGAACAGCTACAGGTGGCTGGACAGCAATGCTTCAGCACTATTTTGTGGCAGCACTTATTCCGATGAATAACGAGCAAGAAAATGGTTTTTACGGTAAATCAATCAATCAGCGTAATTACACCGCTGGTGTGAAAATGCCAACGATTAGTGCTGCAACAGGCGACATTGCACAAGCACATTATCAGATGTATCTAGGCCCCAAGGAGCATCAACGTTTAGAGGCCGTTACAGAGAATCTTGATTTAACAGTTGATTACGGGAAGTTAACCATTATTTCTCAGCCGTTGTTTACCGTTATGGAATGGATTCACCGTTTGACAGACAACTGGGGTTGGTCGATTGTTTTCCTTACTGTTTTGATTAAGCTGGCATTTTATCGTTTGTCTGCGGCAAGTTATCGTTCAATGGCATCAATGCGTAAATTGACGCCAAAATTAGCAACATTGAAAGAGCGTTTTGGTGATGATAAGCAAAAATTCAATCAAGCGATGATGGAATTGTATCGTACTGAAAAGATCAATCCATTGGGTGGTTGTTTGCCTATTTTGGTTCAGATGCCGGTCTTTTTGGCATTTTATTGGGTATTGGTAGAAAGCATTGAATTACGTCAGGCACCATTTATATTTTGGCTGCAAGACTTAACGGCAATGGATCCTTATTTTATCTTGCCAGTTTTATTCGGTCTTAGTATGTTCTTCCAGCAGAAACTAAATCCAGCACCTCAGGATCCGGCTCAAGCCATGGTGATGAAAGCTTTTCCAGTGGTCTTTACCGTGTTTTTTGCCTTCTTCCCCTCTGGATTAGTGTTGTACTGGGTTGTGAACAATATCTTATCAATCGCTCAACAATGGCATATTACCCGTAAGTTGGGTGCGCTTTAAATAGGAAGTATTGATCAGCATGGACACTATCGTTGCGATAGCCACTGCGCCCGGTCGTGGTGGTGTTGGTGTGGTCAGATTGTCAGGTGATAAAAGTTCCGAAATAGCCGAAGCAATATGCGGGAAATTGCAGCAAGCTCGTTTCGCTCAATTTAGCCATTTTAAAGATCATGATGGTGAAATCATCGATAGTGGTATCGCGATCTTTTTCCCTAATCCAGCCTCTTTTACCGGTGAAGATGTTGTTGAGTTACAAGGACATGGTAGTCCTCTGGTATTAGACCGGCTGTGCCAAAGAGCAATTAGCCTTGGTGCGAGAATGGCACGACCAGGGGAGTTCTCAGAACGCGCTTTTCTCAACAATAAAATGGACTTGGCACAGGCAGAAGCTGTTGCAGATCTGATTGATAGTTCCACAGAGCAAGCTGCACGCAGTGCGATGCGATCACTACAAGGTGTAT
>QNEY01000035.1 GCA_003645385.1 Gammaproteobacteria bacterium
ATGGTTATCGGCATTCACTCTCGTGATAATGATTTGGTTGTTAACCCATTAAAAGGAAAGCAATTAACTAATGTTCGTGCATCAGGCACAGATGAAGCAATTAACTTAACACCACCTATTAGAATGAGTTTAGAACAGGCTCTTGAATTTATTGGTGAAGATGAACTGTTGGAAGTGACACCAAAATCATTGCGTGTACGTAAAAAACTATTACTTGAACATGAACGTAAGAGTGCTTCACGTAAACCAAAATAGATTTCCATTTACGATAGGCATAAGTTAACAGAAAAGGGTATCCTTACGGGGTGCCCTTTTTTTATGTGATGAGGTTTAACAATGCGAATTTTGGTTTTAATTGCAATTGGTCTATTACTGTATGTGATTATCAGTAATTTACTGCGTAAAAACCGTCCAGCAACTCCTCCCAAATCAATAACAGAAAAAATGGTGAAATGTGAACATTGTGGTTTACATATTCTGCAACAAGAAGCCATTCAATCTGAAGATCATTTTTATTGCTCACAAGAACATCTTGAGGCACATCGTCGCTCCGAATAATGCAGTTGTTTAACTTTGATCTGAATAGAGATTCTTCTCCAGCCTCGTGGCGAGAGTTAACGATATTTTCTGCCTATCGTTTATTCTTGGCAGTAATGCTGTTTTGTGTGTTTTTCCTCAACTTACCGCCAGAATTTTTAGGTGAAGAAAACCCCAGTTTATACAGTAGCACCAGTCTGTTTTATCTATTAACAGCTATGGTATTAATGCTATTCACCAGTAAACATTGGGGTGAATTTGAAACCCAAACAAAAATTCAACTAATAATCGATATTGCAGTTATCACGCTTATTATTCATGCTAGTGGTGGATTAAAAACAGGGCTAGGTTCACTGCTAGTTGTGGTGGTTGTCGCTGGTGGAGCATTGATGCCGGGTCGACTTGCGATTTTCTTCGCAGCAATTGCAACTTTGGCAGTATTATTAGAAGTGACTTATAGTCAGATTACAGGTGACGAAGTTACCCGATACAGTCATGCCGGCATGCTGGGAGCAACATTCTTTGCTACGGCTTTACTCGCACAGACCCTATCTAAAAAAATAAATACCAGTCAAAAACTCGCCGATCAAAGAGCATTAGATGTAACAAATATGGCGATGATTAATGAACATATTATTAGTCGAATGCAGACTGGAGTCTTAGTTGTAGAGCCATCAGGGAAAATAAGATTGAGCAATCAGTCGGCACGTGATTTATTGGGTGTGGATGGCTTTGAAGCTAAGGAAGCACTTAAACACCGAATACCAGAACTGGCTCAACAACATTGGTCATGGAAACAGCACCAAGCTAATGCATTTGAGCCTTTTCAGGCTCGTGCAGACTTGCCCGAAGTACTGGCTACAGCAATATTGCTCGATAGTGGTGAAACAGTCCTATATATAGAAAATACATCAGCAATGGCACAACAGGTACAACAGTTAAAGTTGGCATCTTTAGGACGATTGACAGCGAGTATCGCTCATGAAGTTCGTAATCCACTGGGTGCGATTAGTCATGCCGGTGAATTATTAGCCGAGAATGCTAATGGTGATGAAAATACTAGTAAGTTGACCGATATCATTCTACGCCATAGTGCAAGAGTGAATGGTATTATCGAAACAATTTTACAGATGAGCAGGCGTAAGATCGTTGAACCTACTGTTGTAGTATTAGCAACATGGTTGGAGCAGTTTGTTGATGAATTCTGTGAATACAAACACATAGACCGTAGTGAGCTCAATTTATCAAGTACTGTGCCACTGGCAAAAGTGTATATTGACCCTGCTCAATTACACCAGATTGTCTGGAATCTGGTAGAAAATGCATGGCAGTATTCTGATCCTGTTCAGACATTGCCGCGTGTAGAAATTAAATTATCAATGCAGGATACAGATGTTGTTATTGACATTGTTGATAATGGTCCAGGCGTATCTGATACTGCTATGCCACAATTATTTGAACCCTTTAACTCAGAACGTAAAGGCGGCACTGGTTTAGGTTTATACTTGGCACGTGAATTATGTCAGGCTAATGGAGCACGGTTAAATTACCTTCCTGATATACAGGGCAGGAGCTGTTTCCGTATTAGTCTGCCTATGGAGAGACAAGAGAGTTTAAAATGAATCCACAAGCGTTAGTGATTGATGATGAGCCTGATATTCTAGAGTTGTTGACGATGACATTGTCTGGCATGTCGATTGATTGTGTCGCGGCTGAGAATCTTGCTCAGGCTGAACAAGCACTGCAACAACAGGACTTTGATTTTTGTTTGACTGATATGCGACTACCAGATGGAAATGGGCTAGATTTTGTAAAAGAATTACAACAACAACGCCCTGATCTTCCAGTTGCAGTTATTACTGCTCATGGCAATATGGATTTGGCAGTACAGGCATTAAAATCAGGTGCTTTTGATTTTGTATCAAAGCCAGTTAAATTAAGGATCTTAAAAGACTTAGTCGCAACAGCTCTTAAATTATCACCAGAAAAAACTGACAATAAAGATAGACGTTCACGAGCTCGATTATTGGGTGAAACTGATGTGATGAAATCATTGCGAGGTAAAATAGCCAAACTTGCACGTAGTCAGGCACCTGTTTATATCAGTGGCGAATCAGGTACAGGTAAAGAGTTAGTCGCCAGATTAATACATGATCTTGGTGTGCGAGCTGACAAACCTTTTGTACCTATTAACTGTGGTGCTATTCCTATCGACTTGGTTGAAAGTGAATTTTTTGGCCATAAAAAAGGTGCTTTTACCGGTGCAATTTCAGATAAGGATGGTTTGTTTCAGGCCGCACATGGTGGAACCTTATTTCTGGATGAGGTGGCAGATTTACCGTTGATGATGCAAGTAAAACTTCTGCGTGCAATTCAGGAAAAAGCGATTCGTCCCGTTGGTGGCCATGAAGAGTTAACAGTGGATGTCCGGATATTATGTGCTACTCATAAAAATTTAGCTGAAAGTGTCAAAAAAGGAACATTTCGAGAAGATCTGTTTTATCGTCTCAATGTCATTGAACTAGCCGTACCACCACTGCGCGAGCGTAAAACAGATATTGCAATATTAGCAGAACATATTCTGCAGGTATTGGCGAATAAAAATGGTATTGAATCGCCTATATTTGGGGCGGATGCCATGACTGCTTTGCAACAGTATCAATTCCCTGGCAATGTGCGTGAATTGGAAAACATATTGGAACGAGCATTAACCTGGATTGATGGGGAAGAAATTTCGGCAGAAGATTTGATGTTACCAGAAGTGGTGGTGGCACAAGTTGAAAGTGTTGAAATACAGGCTGTGTTGCCTGAGGAAAATGGGTTGGATTCTCATCTTGAAGATCAAGAAAGACAACTCATCACGCAGGCATTAGAATCAACACGTTGGAATAAGACTGCCGCTGCCAAGAAACTGGGAATTACATTTAGAGCTTTACGATATAAATTGAAAAAACTAGATTTAGAATAGTCAATCTATGCCAGTGAAATTATAAGGATTTAAGATGACAACCATCCATTTACAACCCTCTGATATAGATTGGAGTCAAGTACATGAAACGGTAAGAATGATTAATTTGGCGGTAGCTCAGATTGAGATGTCAATGAGTGAAGGAGATGATTCTGTAGATACATTGACGTCCACATTTACTGCTATGGCTGCTCGTGTACAGCAGATTGAACAGCAAGTGAAAACAGGTGGAGAAACTGATGAATCAGCTCAAATTATTGGGCAATGTGAAGCGGTTACTGCAGATGTTCAACATGCTATTGTTGCATTTCAATTCTATGACAAACTTTCGCAACGTTTGAGTCATGTATCAGACACATTGGGTTCATTAGCTGAATTGGTGGGTGATAATGTACGTATTTATGAACCGAAAGAATGGTCTTTATTGCAAGAAAAGATCAAATCAAAATATACCATGCCAGCAGAACATCATATGTTTGATTTGATTATGCAGGGCATGACGATAGAAGAAATCTTGAAGCAACTGCCGTCAGAGATGAATCAAAATGACGGTATAGAACTATTCTGAATATTTGTGCTTAAATTTTAACGATGTTCTCGAGTAATTTCCACCAGCCTTAACAGCTTTTTTAAGGTGTTTCTGTGCAGCATTAATAAACGCCTGCGGCCCTTTGCAGTTATGGGATTCAGGTATACATGAAACATGGCCGATACTCGCAGTCACTAAACTAGAAGTCACAGCGTCTTGTTGTGGATTTCCATGATTAGCAATAGCTTGATGAAGTTTTTCAGCAAATAGTGTTGCTTGCTTGTACTTGTAATCCATTTCATTCACCAGAAACATCAAACAATGAGAGTCTGAGGTCTGCGCTAAAAAATCTGATTCACGACGTAAGATACTATTGAGCGCATTAGCAACACCGAGGATGATATTATTAATCTCAGCATTATCATTGGTTTTTGAAAACGATTGGAAGTTATCTATTTCAATAATAAATAATGACAATGATAACCGTTCTCTAGATGAGACTCCTCAGTCAATCATTAACTGTTCGTTAAAATAGTTAAGGTTTTTGAATGGTGATGAAGGTAAGTTGGCAAGATCAATCATTCTGCTAGCCTATTAACTATTTAAAGACATATTTTTAGCGATTGCTAAAACAAATAGCACTCTATTTAAATAGGAGAATATTAAGACTTGGGTAGGTCAATAAAATAAAAAACCACAATGATTATCAATTGCTACTTCTTGAATTTGATTAAATTTCCTTACGTCGCAAGCCTAATAATCCTAATAGTGCAGGGCCAAACAACCAGAGTGCAGCGGGTATAGGAACAGCTGAAACTTCAGCAGTTACTAAAGCTTCATCATTGACACATGTCATAGTTAGATAAGTGCTAATGACACCACCTGAATTGGCATCAAATAAGCTGAGAAGGCTAAGATCAAATTCTCCTTCAAGCACATTATCATCACCACCATTGTTTGACCATTTCCCACTAAAGAGTGCAAGCGTTGTGCTGTTAGTCATTTGATAAGTATCTGTCTGGTGGCTTGTTTTACCATATAAATCTGCTCCTATCCAAGTTCCACCCTCAAGAAGTGCAAATTCAGCTTCACCAGAGTTATTATCCACACTCAGTAAACGAATAGCATAGTTCCAATCTGATGAATCTAGAGTAGGGTTACTAGGATTGTTTGCAACGCTAATAGCAAAATCACTTAGAAAAACATCGTGAGAATCATTTGTATAACCATCTGTTCCACTTAAGATAGCGCCACCGGCTGTACCAAATTGAAATTTACCATCTTTGACATCTGTACCAAGATAGTTGATATCCCAGCGGTCGCCAGTACTACCATCATCATATTCTTGATTTAAACCATTAGCATAATCATCAGAATCAGGGTCATTGGCATAATTACCTTGGCTTATCCATTTACTAGAGCCTTCATTACCATCTGTACTCCAGTTGTATTCACCTGCACCGATAGTAATATTGCCATCAATAGTTGCTGCAGAAGCAGTGGCAGTAAAAAGTATGCTTGTAATAAATAGCATCGTATTTTTCATAATAAATTTCCTAAATTGAAAAACTAGCAATGCAGTCCAGCCATCTTTAATAAAGACCTGTGACTTTCCATCCCTAGTTCACACTAGGTTTGGCTATGTATAATAAATTTTTGGGACAGAATAATAGATTGATAAGTTGGTGTATATTGTACTTTGGTACAGGGGGGCAGGGGGGCAGGGAGCTCCAATAAGGATGGAATATCCAAGCTTTCAATACTACTTAATAGGGGGGAAGTGTGAAAGGTAGTCAAGAGATGACGGGGAGCAATGCACCAAAAGAAAAGCCCGAACATAAATCCTTATGTTCAGGCCTTCAGCACTACTTTACTGGGTATCTATGGCGCGAGTAAGGGATAAACGCACAAATAGAGAGTAGTGGTTAAATCATAGCGTATGGAAAAGATTTAATCTGGGAAGCTGTTCACAAAACGGATTGTTCAAGGCATCTGGACAGAATAGATTAATAGCAAATGAACACTACCTCGGCATTGACCCATAAAAAAGCCCTAACATCAAAAAATGCTAAGGCTTTTATATATCTGGAGCCGGTGATAAGACTTGAACTTACGACCTGCTGATTACAAATCAGCTGCTCTACCAACTGAGCTACACCGGCTAAGAAGACCGAAATTATACGGATGAGCTTTCGTCATAGCAAGTAAAAAGTGATTTAATTTTACTGCTATTAAAGCATGATTCAGCCCTTAGCTATAAGTTTTCGTTTAATGTGTTATATCGTGCTGTATCTGCTCTATATCAGAATTGAATACGGCTAGGTCTTCGACTGCACCAGCCCAGTCAAGCCAGAATTTGTTAAAGGTAGTTGACGCGACAAGCTTTTCAGGTATTTGTTCAATATCTTGGTAGGTGTTTAATTGATTCAGTTGATAAGTAATCGTAACAATATCTATCAAATCAATTTCACCAGATGATTCGCGGTCAAGATTACTATGTTCGGTAGCAACATCAATAATTTCTTGAGGGAAATTCCAACTTTTGATGATCAATCGACCAGCACTTATGTAAAGTTTTGGAATCACCACATCTGCGACTAAGCCCATGATCCGTGGATTATCTTTAAGTTCTTTAATTTTATTAAGATGAAGTATAAGTGGTAGCGTTCCGATGTTATGAACCATCCCAGCTAATAGTGCTTGTTCAGGATCAACTTTAGATTTTTTCTGTGCCAATACATAACTCATTGCTGCAACACTATTACTATCTTGCCATGCTTGATTACAGTAACTTTCAAGTCCGCGTGTTTTGGACTCCATAAGTCTTTGACCAATAATTAAGCCTGTTATAAGCGATTGCACTTTTTTTTGGCCTAATCGAGTGATGGCTCCTTGGATGCTGTTCACTTGAAAGCGGGAACCAAATAAAGCAGAATTTGCTACTTTGATTAACCTGCCTGATATATTCATATCATGCTTGACTAGATCTGCTATATCTTTTGATGTTGTTTGAGGATTTGCACTAAGGCTACGGATCTTAATTAACAGATCTGGTGGAGAGGGTATCTCGAGCCGATTATTTTTAATATCCTGCATCAATGTGCTCATTACAGCATTGACTTGCTCGGTTAAAGTCTTTTCTGCCATTGGCAATCCCCAGATTTTATATTGAGTTCAGATAACACGCGAGACATTATACCTTCAATTTTTTCAAAATGAGATACAGGGATGAATGTTTAGAAAAATGGGGTGAATGATGGGGCTCGAACCCACGACAACCGGAATCACAATCCGGGGCTCTACCAACTGAGCTACACTCACCACTATGAACTTTCAAGATTTGGAAACGATTGTTTCGCTGTTCACTTGGAAAGCAGGTAATTTTACTGTCTTTATTTTTCTGGTCAAGGAAAATCTGGTTTATTTAAACAATTTCTAAGTCTATTTTTTTATCATCCAAATTAACTCGTACAACTTTGACTAACACTTTATCTCCAAGTCGATAGACTTTCCGGGTGCGTTCACCTAACAAACGATGACCAGCAGCATCAAATTGATAATAATCATTTTTAAGAGCGGTAATATGTACTAACCCTTCGATATAGATGTCACTAAGTTCTACAAAAACTCCAAAACCAGTGACGCCACTGATCACTCCATCATGGACTTCTCCAACATGATCTTGCATAAACTCACATTTAAGCCAGTCACTGACGTCACGCGTGGCTTCATCAGCACGGCGATTTGTCATTGAGCAGTGTTCACCTAATTGCACCATGTCTTCGTGTGAATGATGCCATTTTGATTGTTTTTTCTTGGTTATGATATGACGGATAGCACGATGCACTAATAAGTCAGGATAACGACGAATAGGAGAGGTGAAATGCGCATAAGCTTCCAGAGCCAAGCCGAAATGACCAAGGTTATCAGGGCTGTATACTGCTTGTTTCATACTACGTAGCATGACAGTTTGTAATAGATGTCCATCAGGACGATTGCTCGCTGTTTTTAATAAGGATGCGTAATGGCTAGGTTGGGGGTCTTCACCACCACCTAACGACAAACCAAGCTCACCTAGAAATTCCCGTAAACCTGCCAATTTTTCTTCTGAAGGAGTTTCATGAATACGGAATAAAGCTGGTAATTTATTTGTTAATAAAAATTGAGCAGCACAAACGTTTGCTGCCACCATAAATTCTTCAATCAAACGGTGAGCATCATTTCGTTCTCGTGGCTCAATAGACCGTATTTTACGGTTATCATCAAAAACAAACTGAGTTTCAGTCAGTTCAAAATCAATAGCACCACGTTGGCCTCGAGCATTCAGCATTGCCTTAAACAGCTTATACATTGTCGTTAGGCCGGGCAGAATATCTTGGTGCTTGTCACGTAACGTAGCATCATTATCAACTAGCATGGTTGCAACATCGGTATAGGTTAAACGTGCCTTTGAGTTCATTACTGCCTGATGGAACTGATATGAATCTACATTGCCATCAGTATTGATCACCATCTCACAAACCATGCATAAGCGATCAACATTTGGATTCAGTGAACACAATCCATTTGATAATGCTTCTGGCAACATTGGAATCACTTGGCTTGGGAAGTAGACCGAGGTGCCACGTTCTTGAGCATCTTTATCTAATGGTGTTTTAGGTTCGACATAAGATGAAACATCTGCAATTGCGACCCATAAACGCCATGAGCCTGAATCTAATTGTTGCGCATAAACAGCATCATCAAAATCACGTGCATCTTCACCATCTATCGTTACAAGAGGTAAGTCACGTAAATCTAACCGACCTTTAATGGCTGAAACGGGAATTTGATCGCCGAAAGATTCTGCCTGTTGTAATGCATTTACTGACCATTCATGTGGTAGGTCAAAAGCGCGTAGTGCGATATCAATTTCCATGCCCGGAGCCATATGGTCACCTAACACATTAACAATATTGCCAAGTGGAGAGCGATGGCGATTGGGGTGGGCAGTTATTTCTATTTCAACAATTTGCCCTTCTTTAGCGCCATGTAAGCTATCAGGTGGGATGAGAATATCTTGGCTTATACGACGGTTATTAGGAATGAGATAATAAATACCTGCATCGGCAAATAAACGACCCACGATACGTTCATTGCCATGTTTGATGACCTCAACAATAGTGCCTTCTTTGCGGCCACGGCGATCTACTCCACTTACACGTGCAACGGCACGGTCACCATGTAATACGATACGCATTTCACGATCATTCAAAAATAGATCATCGCCACCTTCATCTGGAACAAGAAATCCATAACCATCTGGATGTCCCATAACACGGCCGGTGATCAGGTTCATTTTGGAGACAATACCGTAGGCATTTTTACGGTTACGTAACAATTGTCCATCGCGTTCCATTGCGCGAAGACGGCGCCGTAGCGCTTCAGTTTGTTCCTCTCCTTTTAATGCTAGGAGTTTCCCTATACTTCGACGTGTTAAAGGACGGTTATTTTGTTTGAGGATCTCAAGGATGAATTCGCGACTTGGAATCGGGTTGTCGTAGTTTTCAGATTCGCGCGTTGAATAGGGATCTTTTATCTTTTTTTTGGACATTGACTGGGGTATTCTCGATCGGTAAAGTTTCAGCTCTCAATTTGAATCACCGTTCAAATTGAGAGGTGGCGGAATTGGTAGATGCGCTAGCTTCAGGTGTTCAAGTGAATGACTATATCGTGCGAGTTCAAGTCCCGCTCTCGGCACCATTTTTTTATTTTATGCATCATGACAACTACCAGCTTAGACCTATTCTAACCTTATTCAGTGCTAATAAGGTCATTTCAATTAGTTATATAGGCTTTTTTATTTCAGGTGTTTGACTTCACTATTGTTTGTATTCGGTAAATACGAAGGTATATATAATTTAAATCGGCCTAGATTTTGCTATGTTATGTATTGATGGTTTATTACGTGTTTTAATGCTAATTAATTATAAAGTACGGAAAAAACTTGCCGATATAACGGCAAGGATGGGCAACCATTGTTATAGTTATGTTTATAACTTAATATTGCTATAGCGCACTATTAATTAGATTTGGGAATAAAGAAGGTCACTATGGCTACACTGATTGATTCGATTGATGAACGGACAAAGCTGGCGGGGACAAATCACCTTGAAGTGTTGTTGTTCAGTTTAGGAACAAATGATGAAACTGGGCGCAATGAGATATTTGGTATCAATGTGTTTAAAGTCCGAGAAGTATTAAATATTCCTGAGATCACTTCTGCACCAGACATGCCTGAAGGTATTGAAGGTCTTGTCAGCCTACGAGGTGAAATGGTACCAATTATCAATTTGCAGAAGTTTTGTAAGCTCAATTCTAAAGAAGAACCCAAAATTTTAATGATCACTGAATACAATACCCATATACAGGGTTTTTTAGTGACATCTGTTGATACTATTCAGCGATTAAATTGGGAGCAAGTAAAGGAACCTCCTGCATTGTTATCAAAACAATTAGGCGGTTTAGTGACTGCAGTATCAGAGTTGTCTGATAAACGTCTGGTTATGATTATGGATGTTGAAAAAG
>QNEY01000036.1 GCA_003645385.1 Gammaproteobacteria bacterium
GACGTGATTTTACTTCTACCATTGGACTAATATTGTCTAGTGCTTGCTGGAAAATTTCCAAACCATTTGCACTTTTAGTATCAGCAACTGAATCCAATGCATCATAGGCAATTTTTTCTGCCACAGACTTTTTGCCATCTTTCATAATGACATTAATAAATTTTGCCAACCCAATGTTTGAAAACTTTGGATCTGGTAATATTTCACGCTTGGCAACAACCCTTCTTCTTGGCATTTGTCTTTCCTAATTCTTAATTCTATATAGACGTATTAAACGACTATTATTTTGGACGCTTGGCGCCATACTTAGAACGACCTTGACGTCGAGCAGTAACACCAGATGTATCCAATGCACCACGTACAGTGTGATAACGCACACCAGGTAAATCTTTAACACGACCGCCACGAATCAGTACGACCGAGTGTTCTTGTAAGTTATGACCTTCACCACCAATATACGATGTCACTTCAAAACCATTAGTCAAACGAACACGAGCAACTTTACGCATCGCTGAGTTAGGTTTTTTTGGTGTTGTTGTATACACACGAGTGCATACGCCACGACGCTGAGGACAAGCCTGCAACGCAGGTACATTGTTCTTTTTCTTTTGTTTTAGTCGTGGTTTACGAACCAACTGATTAATTGTTGCCATTAAATTACAGCCCTACATATTTCAAAATACGGTAATCAGCGATTCAAATATCGTCGCTTTACCAGTAAAAAAGCGGGCCCCTACTAAGGAGGCCCGACAAAGAAGAGGAATTTTACTACTCAACTAACTGTTGAGTCAAGATCTCTTTTCTTAAGAAACCTTTTCCAAAGCCTCACTATCATCTTCAGTTTTAGCAACTGGTGTTGGTTTTTTTGCTACAACTTTAACTTCATCACCTTGATGACGTTTACGGTAGCGCTCTTTATGATATGCCAAACCTGTACCAGCAGGAATAAGTCGGCCAACAATTACATTTTCTTTTAAGCCACGTAAACTATCACGCTTACCTGTTACGGCAGCATCTGTCAGTACACGCGTCGTTTCCTGGAATGATGCAGCTGAAATGAATGAATCAGTCGCCAATGAAGCTTTTGTAATACCGAGTAATAACGGTTTATACGTTGCTTCTAGCTTATCCTCAGCACGTGCCTTATCATTTGCTTCCAATAAAGTATCATGGTCAACATGTTCACCTCTGAGGAAACTAGTTTCTCCAGCTGAATCAATTTCCACTTTACGTAGCATTTGACGCACGATAACTTCGATGTGCTTATCGTTAATTTTTACACCTTGTAAACGATAAACTTCTTGAACTTCATTCGACATATAGTTAGCTAAAGCCAAGACACCTTTCAAACGCAAGATATCATGAGGGTCTTCTGGCCCATCAACAAGCATTTCACCTTTCTCGATATGCTCACCTTCGAATACAGATACATGTCGCCATTTTGGAATAAGTTCTTCATGTGTATCACCTTCTTGAGGTGTAATCACCAATCTCTGTTTACCTTTTGTTTCCTTACCAAAACTGATCGTGCCCGATATTTCAGCCATCAATGCAGGATCTTTTGGTTTCCGTGCCTCAAACAAGTCGGCAACACGAGGTAAACCACCGGTAATATCACGTGTTTTACTACTTTCTTGTGGGATACGTGCCAATACATCACCAATACTCACATCTTCACCATCTGCAACACGAACAATCGCACCACCTGGTAAGAAATATTGTGCCGGAATATCTGTACCAACAATAAAGACGTCATTACCATCACTATCAATCAGTTTAACCATTGGACGCATATCTTTAGCTGCAGTACTACGTTGTTTTGGATCACGTACAATCAAACTTGTTAAACCGGTAACATCATCGACTTGTTTATCAACGGTGACGCCTTCAACTAGGTCTTTAATTTCAACACGACCGGCCATTTCAGTAACAACTGGATGGGTATGCGGGTCCCAAGTCGCAATAACTTGACCCGCATCGACAGCTTCATTGTCAGCAACACTGATTTCAGAACCATATGGAATTTTATAACGTTCACGCTCACGGCCATTTTCATCAATTAAATGTAATTCACCAGAACGAGATACTGCAATAAAGTTACCACTTTCATGTTTAACAGACTTAATATTGTGGAAGCGGATATTACCTTTAAATTTCAAGGCAACTGAGTTATCAGCAGCTGTTCGCGATGCAGCACCACCAATATGGAAAGTACGCATTGTCAGCTGTGTTCCAGGCTCACCGATTGATTGAGCTGCTATAACACCAACAGCTTCACCTACATTAATTTGATGGCCACGTCCTAAATCACGTCCGTAACATGTCGCACACACACCGTAGCGTGATTCACAACTAATAGCTGAACGAACAACAACTTCATCAACACCTTTCTGCTCCAGTAAGATTACTGAGTCTTCATTCATCATGGTACCGGCAGTAACAACAAGTTCACTACCATCGTTGCTCATCACGTCTAGGGCAACAACTCGTCCTAAAACACGTTCACCTAAGGGCTCAACTACATCACCACCTTCAATGATTGGCGTCATATTAACGCCGCGTTCAGTACCACAGTCTTCTTCTACTACAACCAAGTCTTGTGATACATCAACCAAACGACGTGTCAAATAACCAGAGTTAGCAGTTTTCAATGCTGTATCAGCCAAACCTTTACGAGCACCATGAGTAGAAATAAAGTACTGAAGTACGTCCAAACCTTCTCGGAAGTTCGCTGTGATGGGTGTTTCGATAATCGAACCATCTGGTTTAGCCATCAAGCCACGCATACCCGCTAATTGACGAATCTGAGCAGCAGAACCACGAGCACCAGAATCTGCCATCATATAGATAGAGTTCATAGATTGCTGTTCGACTTCTTTACCTTCTGCATCAATTACAGTATCAGAGCCCAGACCATCCATCATGGCGTTAGCAATCTGGTCATTGGTACGAGACCAAATATCGATAATTTTATTGTAACGCTCACCATCCGTTACCAAACCAGAGGCATATTGAGTAGCAATTTCTTCTACTTCAGCTTCTGCTGCAGCCAGAATAACAGCTTTCTGTTCTGGAATAGCCATATCATCAATACCAACTGAAGCGCCAGACTTAGTCGCATGAGTAAAGCCCAAATACATTAATTGGTCAGCAAAGATAACTGTAGGTTTCAACCCCAATTGGCGATAACAAACATTTATCAATTCACCAATTGCTTTTTTGGTCATTGAACGATCAATAACTGAGAATGGCAGCCCTGTTGGCACAATACCAAATAGGATTGCACGACCCACTGTCGTTTCAACACGGATTGTTCTATGTTGCTCAGGTTCAGGCAATGATGAATCTGTTTCATCAAGACGAACTGTTATACGTGCATGCAATGCTACTTGCTTATTATCGTAGGCACGTTTTAACTCGGCTAAATCAGCAAACTTAAGGCCTTCACCTTTAGCATTGATCAACTCACGAGTCATGTAGTACAAACCCAAGACCACGTCTTGTGATGGAATAATAACTGGCTCACCATTCGCTGGTGACAAGATATTGTTGGTCGCCATCATCAATGAACGTGCTTCTATTTGAGCTTCCAATGACAACGGTACGTGAACCGCCATTTGGTCACCATCAAAGTCAGCATTAAAGGCACTACAGACTAAAGGATGAAGCTGAATCGCTTTACCTTCGATCAATAATGGTTCAAAAGCCTGAATACCTAATCTATGCAATGTTGGAGCACGGTTAAGCATGATTGGATGTTCACGAATAACATCTGCAAGGATATCCCAAACTTCTGGACCTTCACGTTCAACCATTTTCTTGGCCGCTTTAATAGTTGTTGCCAAGCCTGCACGTTCTAATTTTCCGTAGATAAATGGTTTAAATAGTTCCAATGCCATTTTCTTAGGGAGACCACATTGGTGTAATTTCAAGTATGGTCCAACTACAATTACAGAACGACCAGAGTAATCTACACGCTTACCTAATAAGTTCTGACGGAAACGACCTTGTTTACCTTTGATCATATCTGCCAGAGATTTCAGTGGCATACGATTGGTACCGGTAATGGCACGACCGCGACGACCATTATCCAATAAGGCATCAACTGATTCTTGCAACATACGTTTTTCATTACGTACGATGATATCGGGTGCATTTAAATCTAATAATCGTTTCAAACGGTTGTTACGGTTAATCACACGACGGTATAAGTCATTAAGATCAGATGTCGCAAAACGACCACCATCAAGTGGAACTAATGGACGTAAATCTGGAGGCAAAATTGGAAGTACTTCCATTACCATCCATTCTGGTTTGTTACCAGAATCAAGGAATGCTTCCATTAATTTTAGACGTTTAGTCAGTTTCTTGATTTTGGTTTCAGAGTTAGTCGCTTCAATTCCTTCACGAATAACTTCAATTTCTTTTAAAAGATCAATATCACGCAACAATATCTGAACAGCTTCTGCACCCATACGCGCATCAAATTCATCACCATATTCTTCTACTGCTTGTAAATACGTTTCATCAGAAAGTAGCGTCCCTTTTTCAAGTGGTGTCATACCAGGATCAACAACGATAAATGCTTCAAAATACAACACACGTTCTAGATCACGTAAAGTCGTATCCAAGAACAGAGCAATACGTGATGGCAATGATTTCAAGAACCAGATATGTGCAACCGGACTTGCCAGCTCAAGGTGTGCCATGCGTTCACGGCGAACTTTAGCAACAGTAACTTCTACACCACATTTTTCACAAATAACACCACGATGTTTGAGGCGCTTGTATTTACCACATAGACATTCGTAGTCTTTAACAGGTCCAAAAATCTTGCAACAGAACAGTCCTTCACGCTCCGGCTTAAAAGTACGATAGTTAATGGTTTCAGGTTTTTTAACTTCTCCGAAAGACCAAGAACGTACCATTTTTGGTGAAGCCAAACCAATCCGAATGGCATCAAACTCTTCTGGTTGAGATTGCTGTTTTAATAAATTAAGCAAATCTTTCATGTTATTTTCTCCGCTGCCCTAGAGGCAAATATATTGATTATCAGTAGTTAACGTTTGACTTCGATTAGTCTTCGACTAAATCAATATCAATACCTAAAGAACGAATCTCACGTGTTAATACTTTGAAGGATTCAGGCATGCCTGCTTCCATCCGATAATCACCATCCACAATATTCTTGTAGATTCGGGTACGACCATGAACATCATCTGATTTCACAGTCAACATTTCTTGCAAGGTGTAAGCAGCACCATAAGCTTGCAGTGCCCATACCTCCATTTCACCAAAACGTTGCCCACCAAATTGAGCCTTACCACCCAATGGTTGTTGAGTAACCAAGCTATAAGGACCCGTTGAGCGTGCATGCATTTTGTCATCAACCAAGTGATTCAATTTAAGCATGTGCATATAACCAACTGTAACTGGACGCTCGAACTCTTCACCAGTACGACCATCAATTAGCATTGCCTGACCACTACGTGGTAAGCCTGCTAATTCCAGCATATCTTTGATTTCACTTTCTGCCGCACCATCAAATACTGGCGTAGCCATTGGTACACCCGCTTTTAGATTGTGTGCCAATTCGATGATTTCATCATCAGTAAGCGAATCTAAATCTTCTTGTTTACCGCTAGTGTTATATACCTTACCCAAAAATTCACGTAGTTCAGCAATTTCACGTTGCTGCTCTAACATTTCAGCAATCTTGAAGCCGACACCTTTGGCAGCCCAGCCTAAATGAATCTCAAGAACCTGACCAATATTCATCCGTGACGGTACACCCAATGGGTTCAAGATGATATCAACTGGACGACCATCTGCTGTATAAGGCATATCTTCAACTGGAACAATATTTGAGATAACACCCTTATTACCGTGACGACCCGCCATTTTATCACCAGGTTGAATACGGCGTTTTACAGCAAGGAATACTTTAACCATACGCTGTACGCCAGGAGCTAGATCATGACCTGATGTCAATTTCTGTTTCTTAACTTCAAACGCATCATCCATATCTTGACGATATTGTTTGATTTGCTCAACGGCATGCTCAAGCTGAGTGTTCAATTCCGCTGATTCCATAGTAATATCGAACCATTGTGAATGCTCCAGCTTATTCAAATAGGCTTTAGTAACTTTGCTACCTGCTTTCAAATCAGGTGCTTTTTTAGCTACTTTGCCTGATAACGCTTTTTCAAGACGGGCAAATACATCATCAACAATAATACGATGTTGATCTTTTAAATCTATGCGTACTTTTTCTAACTCAGTTTTCTCAATTGCCAATGCACGTTCATCTTTATCCACGCCTTCACGAGTAAAGGCTTGAACATCAATAACAGTACCAAAGGTACTTGAAGGCACACGGAGTGATGAATCTTTAACATCTGCAGCTTTTTCACCAAAAATGGCTCTCAGTAATTTTTCTTCTGGTGTCAGTTGTGTTTCACCTTTTGGTGTTACTTTACCAACCAGAATATCACCAGGACCAACTTCAGCACCAACATAAACGATACCTGATTCATCTAGCTTGGATAATGCACTTTCATTAACATTAGGAATATCACTGGTAATTTCTTCGGTACCTAACTTGGTATCACGAGCTAAACAGTTCAATTCTTGAATATGAATAGTTGTAAAGCGATCTTCTTCAACGACACGTTCTGAAACCAGAATTGAATCTTCAAAGTTGTAACCATTCCACGGCATGAAAGCAATCAGGATATTCTGACCCAATGCCAACTCGCCTTTATCAGTTGATGGGCCATCAGCTAACACATCACCTTTAGCAATTACATCACCCGGTTTAACAAGTGGCCGTTGATTGATACAGGTGCTTTGGTTTGAACGAGCATATTTAATCAAGGTATAAATATCTACACCTGAGTCTGCATCATCTGCTTCAGAATCATTAACACGAATAACAACACGGGTAGCATCAACTGAATCAACTGTACCACCACGACGTGCAACAACCATAACACCAGAATCACGTGCTACGGCACGTTCCATTCCAGTACCAACGATTGGTTTTTCAGCGCGTAATGTTGGAACAGCCTGACGTTGCATGTTTGATCCCATCAATGCACGGTTAGCATCATCATGTTCCAAGAAAGGAATCAATGATGCCGCAACTGATACTACCTGACGTGGTGATACGTCCATATATTGCACTTGATCTGCCGGCATCAATGAGAATTCATTTTTATAGCGACATGGCACCATATTATCTAGAATTTCATCTTTGTCACTCAGATTAATTGTTGCTTGTGCAATCTTAAATTCACCTTCATCAATCGCTGATAAATACTCAATATCTTTTGTTGCTTTACCTTTGATGACTTTACGATATGGTGTTTCAATAAAACCATATTCATTGGTGCGAGCATAAACAGCTAATGAATTGATCAAACCGATATTTGGACCTTCAGGTGTTTCGATTGGACATACCCGGCCATAATGAGTCGGATGTACGTCACGAACTTCAAAACCAGCACGTTCACGAGTTAAACCACCAGGGCCTAGTGCTGATACACGGCGTTTGTGCGTGACTTCAGATAATGGATTATTTTGATCCATAAACTGAGATAGTTGGCTAGAACCAAAGAATTCTTTGATTGCAGCAGCAACCGGTTTAGCATTAATAAGTTGTTGTGGCATCAAACCTTCTGATTCAGCAATACTTAAACGCTCACGTACAGCACGCTCGACACGCACCAAACCAACACGGAATTGATTTTCTGCCATCTCACCAACGCTTCTTACACGACGGTTACCAAGATGATCGATATCATCAACCACTCCGTCACCATTACGAATAGCAATCAATTCTTTTAACACTGCAACAATGTCATCTTTAGATAAGATGCCTTCACCTTCTAGATCATCACGACCTAGACGACGGTTAAACTTCATTCGGCCGACACCCGATAAATCATAGCGATCACCGCTGAAGAATAAGCTCTTAAAGAGATTTTTTGCTGAATCTTCTGTTGGTGGTTCACCTGGACGCATCATTCGATAGATTTCAACTTTAGCTTCTAGAGCAGTTGTTGTTTCATCTAAACGGAATGTGTCAGAAATGTAAGGACCCTTATCTAAATCATTAGAAAAGATTGTTTCAACTACTTTAGTATCAAAGCGATTTAATGTTTCTAATATTTCTTCTGTAATTTCGTCATTTGCAGAAACAATTACTTCACCACTATCAGTATCGATCATGTCCTTAGCGATAGTTTTACCTATCAGATAAGATGCTGGCACAATCAAGCTTGCCATTTTTGCCTTTTCCATCTTACGAATATGGCGACCTGTCACTTGATGGTCGGCTTCAACAATGACATCACCTTTAGGGTCAGCAATTTCGAATGGTACTGTTTGCCCGCGTAAACGTTGTGGAACTAGAGCTAATTTAAAATCATCGCCCTTTTTGGTGAAGGTGTCTTGGTCAAAGAAAATATCGAGTATTTCTTCATTGGTATATTCAAGAGCATGTAATAATATTGACGCTGGTAATTTACGACGGCGATCGATACGAACAAAGACTGCATCTTTGGGATCAAATTCAAAATCTAACCAAGATCCACGGTATGGGATCACACGTGCGTTGAATAAAATTTTACCGGATGAGTGCGTTTTACCTTTATCACTATCAAAGAACACACCTGGAGAACGATGCAATTGCGACACAATAACACGTTCGGTTCCGTTAATAACAAAGTTACCTTTCTCTGTCATTAGTGGGATTTCTCCCATATATACTTCCTGCTCTTTAATGTCCTTAACAACTTTAGACTTAGCAGTTGATGCTTCCTTATCATAAATGACAAGGCGCATTTTCACTCTTAATGGTGCAGCATAGGTAACACCTCGTAATTGACATTCTTTAACATCAAAAGATGGAGTACCGAGGCGATAACTTACATATTGTAGTTCAGCCATGCCTGTATGGCTTTTAATCGGGAATACAGACCCAAATGCTGCATGCAAACCTCGATCTGAACGTTCATCAGCAACAACACTCTGCTGTAGAAAGTTCTGATAGGAATCTACCTGCGTAGCGAGCAGATTAGGTACATTCAAGACACTTGGACGTTTTCCAAAATCTTTACGAATCCGTTTTTTCTCGGTATACGTATAAGCCATTTATTACACCTCATGATATGCCCCAACTCCACATATAGTGAAGCAAGGAATTGTCATTTTGTATTTAGCCAATAGTTATTTTTTACTACTGACCAGTAACGGAAAAAGGCCGGTGACAAAAATCACCAGCCAATTTCTATATCGTGGTGACAATATTGTCACCACGATCGATGAGCAGCCTACTTAAGTTCAGCTTCAGCACCAGCTTCAGTAAGTTGCTTAACAACATCTTCAGCTTCGGCTTTCTCAGCACCTTCTTTAACAGTAACAGGTGCGCCTTCAACCATGTCCTTAGCTTCTTTCAAGCCAAGACCAGTAATTGCACGAACCGCTTTGATTACGCTTACTTTGTTAGCGCCAAAGCTTGTCATTACTACATCAAACTCTGTTTGTTCTGCAGCGGCAGCACCACCACCAGCATCACCACCAGCAGCAGCTACAGCTACCGGAGCAGCAGCAGTTACACCAAATTTCTCTTCCATTGCTTCAATCAAATCTACAACTTCAACAACAGTCATATTTGAAATTGCTTCCAAAATATCTTCGCTTTTAACTTTAGCCATTTTATTTTCCTAATATCTTTTTTACAGAATTATATGTACAACTGAAACCCAAACAGGGATTAAGCTGCTTCTTTCGCATCACGGACAGCCGCGAGCGTACGAACCATCTTGCTAGTCGGAGCCACCAAAGTACGAACAAATTTCTCAACCGGTGCCTTCATAGTACCCATAAGGATTGCAATTGCTTGATCCTTAGTAGGCATTTTGGCAAGTTTCTCAAGATCTGAAGCAGGTAATAATTTACCGCCCAGAGAAACCATTTTAATTTCGAGTTTGTCATTTTCTTTAGCGAAGCTACTCATAACTCGTGCAACAGCACCTGGATCTTCAGTTGAAAACCCAAATACTAGAGGTCCTGTCATTCCTTCCTGCATGCAGGCGAAATCAGTACCCTCTACGGCACGTTTAGCTAGTGTATTTCTAACAACACGCAAATAAACATTCTCATCGCGAGCTGCAACACGTAACTCAGTCATATCTGAAACAGACAATCCACGATATTCTGCTGCTACAGCAGAATATGCACTAGATGCTACTTCAGCGACCTCAGCAACGACGGCCTTCTTTCCTTCCAGATTCATTGCCACCTAAGTTACCTCCTTAGGATCACCACCTTCTTATTAAGATAGTGGTTGTTGCTAACAAAGAAGAGGTAAACCTCTTCCACCATTTACGGCATTCAACATCCAGAAATTCTGCAGCTGAACCCGTCTGCGTAGGCCAATTACACGGATGTAATCGATTAAACTCACATACCTACGGTCTTAGACAACTCGA
>QNEY01000037.1 GCA_003645385.1 Gammaproteobacteria bacterium
ACGTTTGACTAATGTTCAGGGAGAGCAGTCTCTTTGGGAGTCAAGCTTTAAACATATTCAACAACAGGGTGTGCCAAACTATTTTGCAGAGCAACGTTTTGGTCATCAAGGCAATAATTTGAATCGAGTGGATTATTGGTTTTCTACTGGTAAAGCACCACGTAAACGAAATCAAAAAAGTATCTATTTATCAGCAGCCCGTTCATGGCTTTTTAATCTTGTGTTGGCAGAACGTGTCCAGCTTAAAAATTGGAACCAGCCATTGGCAGGTGATGTGATGCTGTTAGCAGGTACAAAGTCTAGTTCTTTTGTCGTTGATAATGTTGATGATGTGTTACAAACACGATTAAACACTATGGATATTCATCCAACAGGGCCATTATGGGGTCGTGGCTCACAACTGGTTCACTCGGACAGCTTAACGATAGAACAACGGGTATTAACTGATTGGCAAGACTGGCAACAGGGGCTAGAAAAGGCAGGTCTTAATCAGGAAAGGCGATCATTACGGCTGTTTCCAGATGACTTTAATTGGCAATATTTGGATAATAGCCAAATTGAGCTAGAATTCTTTTTACCGGCAGGATGCTATGCGACTGCAGTGATGAGAGAGTTGGCAATAATTACTGATGTGAACAAGCGGAACTATCATGATGTACAAGTTATCTCACAAGATAACACTAATAATTCTGAGTAAAGGCGGTTGATTATAATGAAAATGTTGATAATAATATCGCTGCTGTTGCCGACACTTTTATTTGCACAGACATGGCAAACTGAGAGTGGGCAGCATCAGTTGGCAGTACTTGAATTGTTTACCTCTGAAGGCTGTGGTTTATGTCCTGCAGCTGAGCGTTGGGTTCATAACTTGCCAAAGCAAGGGATAACAGATGAACAGTTAATAGTCTTAGGTTTCCACATTGACTATTTGAATGATAAAAAAGGCTGGGTTGATCGTTTTGCTAGTCCAGACTTTTCAGATCGACAACGTCAACAAGCTCAGATCAACCTATACAAAACGGTTTATACGCCAGAATTTGTAGTCAGTGGTGAAGTGATTCATAACTGGAAGAAACATGTAAAAGAGGTTGTTCATGCAGTTAATGGCTTTGAACCTGAAGCAAAAATTGGATTAACAGTTCAGGAAAAAAATAAAGAATGGATTATAGATAGTCACATCACTGTTCAAGGTAAAGAAAATCGTCAATATTCAAAGTTATACCTAGCTGTAACTGAAAATGACATAATCAGTAAAGTCAGTGGTGGCGATAATGCTGGTGCAACCTTTAATCATCAAAATTTAGTCAGGAAATGGTTGGGACCATTTTCCCTTCATGAAAATGGTGAAACAGATTTGTCGACTACAATTCAAGTGGATGATGAATGGGATAAAAACAAGATCAAAATTGTTGCTTTGGTACAAAATCTAAATGATGGTTTTGTATTGCAAGGTGTAGCTTTAAATGTAGGTGATGAAAAGAACTAGATGGATTATTTACCGATATTTGTCGATCTGAAAGATCGATCATGTCTTGTTGTGGGTGGTGGCGATATAGCTGCCCGAAAAGCAGGATTACTAAGAAGAGCTCAAGCGACCGTCACATTAGTTTCACCGGATGTTTCAGCAACCACACAAGCCTTAATTGATAGCGGTGAAGTGAAGTGGCTGAATACTGTGTTTTCATCAGAGTTGTTAGAGGGCAATACATTAGTTATTGCAGCAACTGATAATTAAGATGTCAATCGTGATGTTTACCATCAGGCGAAAGCCAACAATATTCTGATAAATGTTGCAGATTGCCCTGAACTGTGTGATTTTATTTTACCGTCTATTTTAGATCGTTCGCCGATTGTGGTTGCGGTATCAAGTGGTGGTAAGTCGCCTATTCTAGCCAGACAACTGCGAGCACGTTTAGAGACTTTAATTCCAGCCTCATATGGCCGTCTGGCCGAAATGGTGGGCCAATATCGTGATGTTGTAAAAGGTAAATTACCTAAACTGTCCATGCGACGTCGATTTTGGGAATCTATATTACAAGGTGATGTTGCTGATCATGTGTTATCCGGCAGGGATGATTTGGGTCAGCAAGCATTGCAAGCTGCTTTAGATGCAGTGCACGTGGATGAACTACAAACAGGCGAAGTCTATTTAGTTGGGGCAGGACCTGGTGACCCCGAATTGCTAACGTTTAAAGCACTGCGTTTAATGCAACAAGCAGATATTGTGTTTTATGATCGATTGGTTAGTAAAGAAGTATTGGCTTTAGTTCGCCGAGAGGCTGAACAGGTTTATGTTGGTAAACAACGTGCCTGGCATAAAGTACGGCAGGAGGAAATCAATCAGCTGTTATTAACTCAAGCACAACAAGGAAAACGGGTACTAAGATTGAAGGGTGGTGATCCATTTATCTTTGGTCGAGGTGGAGAAGAAATAGAAACCTTGGCTGCAGAAAATATTCCCTTTCAAGTGGTACCAGGTGTAACAGCAGCTTCTGGTTGTGCCAGTTATGCAGGGATACCCCTTACCCATCGTGATTATTCACAAAGTTGTACCTTTGTAACCGGCCAGTTGAAACAAGGTGAGTTAGATCTGAATTGGTCTGCACTTGTACAACCAAGACAAACAATCGTGGTTTATATGGGCTTGGCTGGTTTACCAGTTTTGAGCCAACAACTCCAACAGCATGGTTTAGCAGCTGAAACACCTGCTGCATTGATTCAACAAGGCACAACAGAACATCAGAAAGTATGGGTTAGTACTATTGCAGATTTACCAGCTTTGGCAGAAAGAGAGCAACCGGTAGCCCCTACTTTAGTCATCATCGGTCAGGTGGTGAGACTGCACAATACATTATCTTGGTTTTAGTGGTTACATAAAACCATTTTATTTGGCTGATAATAACCACTTTTATGGTTCCAAGGTGCCTCACAGCTTATAACTAATTGAATGAACTGCATATGTGCTTTTGGCATTAAACCTGCATTAACTATATCTTTACCACACTAAATGAAAGAGAAATATACGAAATGGACCTGCAATACAAACGTAAAACTTTGACCCTAATGCTGGCAACAACTTTTGTTTCCAGTGCTGCTTTCGCAGCTGACGATAGCGTTGAATTAACTGATATTGAAGTTATAGGCACAACACCACTTCATGGTGTTGGCTTACCAAAAGATATGATTCCCACAAATGTTCAGACGGCAACATCTGAAGATATTGCAAAAACACAAAGCCTTGATTTAAGTGAGTTTATGACTCGAACTTTAGGTAGTGTCAACATCAATTCAGCACAAAACAATCCCTATCAGCCTGATGTGACATATCGGGGGTTTAGTGCTTCACCATTACTTGGGTTGCCTCAGGGTATGTCTGTCTATATGGATGGCGTACGTTTAAATGCTCCATTTGGTGATAATGTACATTGGGACACCATCCCCCAATCAGCTATTGCAAGTATTAATTTAATGCCAGGATCAAACCCACTATTTGGTCTAAATACTCTGGGTGGTGCATTATCAATTCAAAGTAAAAATGGTTTTACTCATGAAGAGGATTCAATCCAAGGGTATGCAGGTTCATTTAATAGACACGCAGTCGAAATTGAGAGTGGTGGTAACGATGGAGAATTTGGTTATTTTGTAACAGGTAATTGGTTTGAAGAAGATGGTTGGCGTGATCACTCTGATTCAGAAGTAAAACAATTGTTTGCTAACACTAGCTGGCGTAGTGAAACAACTACTTTGGATCTAAGCTTAACAGCGACCGATAATGACCTTAATGGTAATGGTCCAGCACCTGTTGAGCTGATTGATATTGACCGGGAAGCTGTTTTTACTTGGCCTGATAATACCCAAAATGAAATGCAGTTGGTCAACTTGCAAGGTTCACATTGGATCAATGACTTGATGTTAGCAAGTGGTAATATCTATTACCGCCATAATGAAACAAAAAGCTTTAATGGCGATGGCACTGAATACGAAGAAGGTACAGGAGCTGATGCAGGATTCTTGGTAGATGAAGATGGTAATCGTGTCCAAGATGAAAATGGTAATGATATTGCTGATCAGTTTAATGGTGAGGATTTAGACGCGATCAATAATCGTGGTGATATAACAGAAGACAGTGGTGGTTTAGGCTTACAATTAACTTTCTTAAATGATTTGTTGGGTTATGAGAATCAACTGGTTACGGGGTTAAGCTATGATCAAGGACGTTCTGCTTATGATTCATCAGTTGAGGTTTCATCATTAAATGCAGACCGTGGGACTACAGAAACAGGTGTATTTGTAGGTGATGAGTTTGTTGATGTAAAAGCTGATAATCGTACCTATAGTTTATTCTTTACCGATACTATGTCAGTAACAGATTCATTGGCACTTACTTTAAGTGGTCGATATAACAATACTGAGATAAAACTCAAAGATAAACTTGATTCGGCATCAACAATTAATGAGACTAATGAATTTCATCGATTTAACCCTGCTGCAGGCCTGACATTTATTGTTAATGAAGCAATGTCAACATATCTAAATTATAGTGAATCATCACGGGCTCCCACACCTTCTGAGTTAGGTTGTTCAGATCCCAATGATCCATGTAAATTACCAAATGCTTTCTTAGCAGATCCTCCTTTGGAACAGGTTGTTGCCAAGAGTTGGGAAGGTGGGTTTCGTGGTACAGTCATGAATAACGTTTCATGGAATGCGGGCTTGTTTTCAACCACAAATCATGATGATATTATGTTCATCAGTACTAGCGGTACAACAGGCAATACTGGGTTTTTCGATAATATTGGTAAAACACGTCGCCAAGGTGCAGAACTTGGTATTTCAGGACAACAGAATCGTCTTTCGTGGGCTGTTAACTATTCATATGTAGAAGCAGAGTTTCGATCTCCTCTGACAATGAGCAGTCCTAACAATCCATATGCTGATGGTAATGGTGATATTCATGTTGAATCAGGTGATTCACTTCCTGGTATTCCTGAACACAGTTTAAAACTTGCTACTGATTATGACTTTACAACTAAGTTTTCGGCTGGTTTTGATGCCATTGCAAATTCTGAACAATATTATCGAGGTGATGAATCTAATGATCTAGACCAGATTAGTGGCTACATGGTATTTAATTTACATGCTGATTACCAAATGACACCTAAGATTAATTTCTTTGCTAAAGTAGATAATGTATTTGATAAAGAATACTCAAACTATGGTCTATTGGGTGAGCCGGATGAGATTTTCCCAGGCTTTAGTGACCCAAGATTTGAAGGTGCGGGCTCACCACGTGCTGGTTGGATTGGTATCAAAGTATCAATGTAGAGACATGTTTAATGTGAGTGGGCTGTTAAGCTAAGCTAAGCAGCCCAGTTATTTATGACTTGATAGATACGTAAGTTGATATAAGTCGTTTTTTAATTAGGAAGAAAGGTATAAATGAGTAAATCAATTATTGAAGCAGGTATCGCAGCTATAGTTTTATTATTAGTTAGTAGTTATGTATTGGCGGATGATGACAATCCACATCAGTTTGAAAAGTGTATGGCAGCAGCATTGGATGAACGACCTGGTGAAATTGTCAAAGTAGAAATGAAAAATGAACTGGGTGCCCATGTTTATGAGTTCGATATTCGTGGTATAGATGGTGCTGATTGGGATGTTGAATGTGGTGCTCACCGTGGACTAATTACTGAAGTAGAACGTGAAGTTGAAAATGTTAATCACCCATTATTCAAGGCAAAAATGAAAGTCAGTGAAGCTGATGCACGCAAAACTGCTTTAGCAATTTATCCTGGTGAAATTAATGAAGTTGAATATGAAATTGAGCCAAATGGGGCGGCTTCATACGAGTTTGATATAGATACTACTTTAAATCAGGAAATGAAGGTCGAAGTAGATGCAACAACAGGTGAAATTGTTGAAGCTAATCGTGAAAACTGGCAAATAGGACTCGAATAAACAGTTTTTAGGCTAAGTCTTTAGATATTAAGCCTTATTCTCAACCGTGATGTTAGCAATAACATCACGGTTTTTTTTAACTAAAACGCATTGAGAGATCAATGGCGCGTATATCCTTGGTCAATGCACCAATTGAAATGCGATCAATTCCTGTTTTAGCAATAGGCCGAATACTCTCAATAGTAATTCCACCTGATGCCTCAAGTTTAGCTTGGCCTTTATTAATTTTGACAGCTTGTTTTAGTGTCGGAATATCAAAATTGTCCAAAAGAATAATATCGGCCTGGGCCGATAATGCCTGTTCAAGTTCATTTAAAGTCTCAACTTCAACCTCAATCGCTATATTTGGATGGAGTTGCTGTGCCTTGTTAACAGCAGCATCAATGGAGCCGGTAGCAGAAATATGATTTTCTTTGATTAATATGCCATCAAAAAGTCCTACTCGATGGTTATAACCACCACCACAACGAACTGCATATTTTTGTGCCAATCGAAAACCGGGAATTGTTTTACGCGTATCTAATATCTGTACGGGTAAGTCACGGATTTGGTCAGTATATAGCTGAACCAGTGTCGCTGTTGCTGACAAGGTTTGAATATAGTTCATTGCTGTACGCTCACCGGTAAGTAAAGTGCGTGCACTACCGGTTAAGGTGCAAATAATACTTTCTGCTGATAAGCGATCACCATCAGTAAAATTCCAATCAATAGTGATCGAGGGATCAAGTTGTAAAAAAACTTCATTGAACCAGTCCTTGCCACATAATGTTGCAGGTTCTCTGGTAATCAGTGTTGCTGTTGCCTGTGAATTGATAGGAATCAATTCAGCAGTCAAATCTTGTTGACCGATATCCTCTTGAAGTGCTAACTTTACCTGAGATGTGATTAATTGTGCCGGCACGGTATTTTTTATAGTCATTATTTCTCGTAGCGCGTTTCGAAATTCATTAAGGAAACAGGTTAACTTGTGAAGGCACAATTTTCTATATTTTTAGGATATTTTTTTAACAGTGCACGAGATTTAGCTTCAATCATTGCAGTTATTGCATTCTTCCAATTGGTAGTTTTACAGCAACCTATACCCAATATAGGACAAATCCTTACAGGCGTTTTATTAGTAATGCTTGGCCTGACTTTCTTTATTCGTGGTCTGGAAATGGGTCTGTTTCCGATTGGTGAAAGCATGGCCTATGCATTTGCACGCAAGGGAAGTCTATTTTGGTTATTAGCATTTTCTTTTTCACTTGGTTTTGGAACTACTGTTGCTGAACCTGCTTTGATTGCAGTGGCAGAAGAAGCAGCGATAGTAGCAGCCGGTGGAGGAATGATAGAACAGACTGAGCAGGCCATGGATAGTTATGCTAATGGCTTGCGCTACACGGTTGCGCTATCAGTCGGGATTGCCATATTGATTGGTGTATTGCGAATTCTAAAAGGCTGGCCGATTCATTATCTGATTATCACTGGTTATATGGGGGTAGTGATTATGACCTTCTTTGCACCAACTGAAATTATTGGTATTGCGTATGACTCGGGAGGTGTTACAACGTCAACAATTACTGTACCTCTGGTGACAGCATTGGGTGTTGGTTTGGCATCGAGTATTAAAGGACGTAACCCAATGGTCGATGGATTTGGTTTAATTGCATTTGCCTCACTGACACCGATGATATTTGTTATGGTTTATGGAATGTTGATTTAATGGAACTACTGCATTCTTTAGCGAACGTATTCATACAGACAGTAATAGACGTTGTACCTATTGCAACCATTATCTTTGGCTTTCAGCTGTTGGTAATTCGTAAACCAATTCCGCATTTAAAAACAGTTCTATTTGGTTTCTTCTATGTTTTGATCGGCTTGACCTTTTTTCTGGAAGGGCTTGAGTTAGCACTGTTTCCTATGGGTAAGTTAATGGCTGCCCAATTGACAGATCCGGCATTTATCTTTGAAGGTTTAGCATCAATTCCTGATGTGATTCGGTGGCAAGATTATATGTGGGTCTATATTTTTGCTGCAGCTATAGGTTTTTCAACCACTATTGCTGAGCCGTCACTTATTGCTGTTGCGATCAAAGCAGAAGAAGTATCGGCTGGAGCTATTTCCGTGTGGGGATTACGTATCGCTGTGGCGATAGGTGTGTCTGTAGGGATTGCATTGGGTACTTTTCGTATTATTACTGGCACACCATTGCACTATTACATTCTGGCAGGCTATGTGGTAGTAATTATCCAAACATTTTATGCCCCAAAATTAATTATTGCGTTGGCTTATGATTCTGGTGGGGTGACAACGTCAACAGTGACAGTGCCCTTAGTCGCTGCTTTAGGATTGGGACTTGCTTCTACCGTTCCAGGTAGAAGCGCTTTACTGGATGGCTTTGGGTTAATTGCATTTGCTAGTTTATTTCCAATCATGAGTGTCATGGCTTATGCCCAACTAACAGAATGGCGTCAACATGAACGACAAAAACAAGCAACAGAGGAGACAAAATAATGCATTTCAAATTGATTATATGTTTTGTAGAAGATGGAAAAACGGATGATGTTTTAGATGCGGCCAGGGAGGCTGGCGCGACAGGATCAACCATAATAAACAACGCGCGTGGCGAAGGCTTGAAACAAAGTAAAACCTTTTTCGGCTTAAACCTTGAAACTCAGCGTGATGTGGTTCTATTTTTGGTAGAGGAGCATTTAAGTCGACAAATTCTAGAAACTATTGAAAAAGCCGGTCAGTTTGATGAAAAACCGGGAACAGGAATTGCGATCCAGATCGATGTTGAAGATGCTGTTGGTGTGTCGCACCAAATTCAAACTTTACACGATATCGTAGAAGAAGAGATTTAATTAATTGAGGAACCTTTGATGAAACCAAAAGAGATAGTAAGAGTCCGAGATGTGATGCGGCCTGAAATTGATATTGTTGATGGTATGACAACAGTTTCTGATGCACTCTCACAAATGAAAAACCTTAAAAATAAGATGCTGATCGTTGATAAGCGCCATGAAGATGATGAATATGGTGTGGTTAGGATGTCAGACATTGCTCATCATGTACTGGCACAAGATAAGTCAGCTGATCGTGTCAATGTTTATGAGATCATGATCAAACCAATCATTACTGTTGATGCCTCAATGGATATACGCTATTGCGCACGATTGTTTGAACGGTTTAGACTTTCCAGAGCACCAGTAGTTGAAAATGGTAAATTAGTCGGTGTAGTAAGTCTGACTAGGATGGTTGTGCACGGTGTAAGGAAATAAGCTTTGCAAGTTGATCGCCAACTTGGATTGATTTCTGGGGCTGAATATTACGATTCACCTAATCAGGATGAACGACCTGATGTTGAAGATATTAGTGGAATAGTAATTCACAATATTAGTTTGCCACCAGGAGAATTTGGTGGCGGCTGGATTGATGATTTGTTTTTAAACAAACTTGATTCACACGCACATCCTTATTTTGAAAAGATAGCAGATCTGAAAGTATCGGCTCATATATTGATAAGAAGAAATGGTGACATCATACAATATGTTCCATTTCATCAGCGAGCTTGGCATGCAGGTATGTCTTGCTGGGATGATCGTGAATGCTGTAATGACTTCACTATAGGTATTGAATTAGAAGGTTGTGATGAGCAAACTTTTGAGGATATACAATACACAAATCTAGTTTTGACAGTTCAGGCATTAATCAAGGCCTACCCAAAATTATCTGTAGATAGAATAACAGGCCATAGTGATATCGCGTCAGGACGTAAAACTGATCCGGGGCCTTATTTTGATTGGTCCTCTTTTAAAGCTGCATTAGCGTAGTAATTCTGATTCGAAACCTAGTTTATCCAGCCACCTGTTACTTGGATAGGACTTAAGTTGTTTTTATCATTTATCCAAGTCACTAAGGCCTTTGTTGAAGACTTAACACTTGGATTGGGTAAGTTAGCAGCAGATACCGTGTAAAGCCCCTCACTTGATAAATCCATTGCAATTTTCTGATATCCAATAACAACAAAATCATGTATCAAGATTCGTCCGCTATTTTCACCTGTTTTGACATCAACTTTTAAGTTAAACCCAAGAATAGCAATATTCAGGACAATACTTGAGTTTGACTTTCTTAGGGGCTGATAGCTTGCACTTACGGAATCATCGTCCAAGTTCACTGTGAGTTTGCCGGCAGATTTGGCTGGTCCATATTCTAGATTGGATTGCCTTCTCCATGATGTCCATTCTTGGCCATTGAGTAACATCCCAGGGGTATAAACACTGGATAGATTGTTTTGTTGGCTGTATTGACGTTGCCGGCTACTAAATTGTGGCTTGGCGAAAGGATCTTTCCAACCGATGTAATCCCAGTAGTCGACGTGAAAAGCAATGGGGATAAATTCTGACCAAAGACGAGGGTCGTGTTGTAATTTGCTTAGCCAGTCATCAGCAGGAG